>CAZWGW010000010.1:3959-25717 GCA_964633565.1 uncultured Planctomycetaceae bacterium | reverse complement strand
ATGTGGCCCCTTACTGCGCGACGACCGGGGCTGTCGAAGGGTTGACCCAGGCGCTGGCGCAGGAACTCCCCCGCGGCCTGGCCGCCGTGGCCTTCAATCCGGGCATCGTCGACACGGAGATGCTCCGCAGTTGTTTCGGAGGCGCTGCGGGCCATTACGACGGTCCGGACGACTGGAGCCGCCGCGCCGGCCCGTTCCTGTTGTCGCTGTCGGCTGCAGACAACGGGCGCTCGCTCGATCTGCCGGAGTGACGCAACCTTGCGCGACGTCGCATCACGGCCGTGCAATCCGGGTTTCCGCTGCATCCCTCATGATCCGCACGAACGCGCCCCGCAGCGGACCTCTGGGAGCGGGAAACCGGGCCTTCGCTGTTTGCCCGGAAGGCACTCTCGGCCTAGGGTTTCAGGCGATGCGGGAGTGAATGCCGTCGACGCCGTGAAGCGCCGGCGTTCGCTGGTCGTCGGAGCGCGCGTCGTCGCAGGATTGCTGCCATGTCGGATGCCCCTGTCTGCTGGTCCCGGGATGACCGTGTCCCCGCGCCCCGCGTGCGCGCGCTGCAGGCCGATTCGCGCAAGGGGCCGGCCGTCGCCGAGCCGCTCAGCCGCTACTCCGAATTGACGGGGTTGCCCTTCGCCCTAGCGGACCTGGGGACCGGAATGCTGATGTACTCGCGGATTGCCGAACTGTGTCCGATCCTGCCGGAGACGGTGCTGCGGGAACTCCAGAGCCTGCGGGAACCGCGCGTCGTCCCCTGCCCGGAGCAGGGGCTTCTGTTCTATGGCGTCCCGTTGCCGGGAGGAGTATGCGGTGCACGCGTGGCGGCCGGTTTCGTGCCGCTCGATCCGCGACATCCTCCTGCCGCGCTCCGCGCCGAGGCGCTCGCCTCCGGCTGGTCGTCGGACGAATTCGAGGACTGGCAGGGACGGCAGGAGCCGGTGCCGCCAGCCGCACTGGGCCGGCTGCTGTCGCTGGCCGATCAGCAGGTGCGCACGACGGCCGCCTCATCCCGGGCGCTGGAAGACCTGGACCAGCTGGCCGGCGAACTCGACGCCGCCTACGAGGAACTGAGCCTGCTGCACGAGATCGCCAGGAACCTGCGGGTCTCGTTGGACCAGCACGAATTCGCCCGGGTCTGCCTGCATCGTCTGCACCGGGTGATTGGCGCCTGCGGCGCGGCCGTCGTCCTGCGGGAACGGGACGACTCGTGGAGGTCGACCGTCGTCGGCGACTTCCCGGTGGATTCCGGCCTCGTCACCAGACTGTTGTCGCAACTGGCCCACGAAGACTGGGCCCGTCCCGTCGTGCGCAACGGACTGGCGGAGACGCAGTTCGTGGAACAATGCCCGGGGCTGCGCAACCTCGTGGCCGCCGCAATCCTCGAGGGACAGACGGTCGCCGGCTGGATCGGCGCGTGCAACTCGGAATTCCGCGACGAGTTCGGGACCGTCGAAGCGAGCCTGCTGGGTTCCGTCGCACTGATCCTCAGCACCCACCTGCGGAATATCAACCTGTTCCTCGAGCAGGAAGAACTGCTGGTCTCATTCGTCCGGTCGCTGGTGTCGACGCTGGACGCCAAGGACTCCTATACCCGAGGCCACAGCGAACGGGTGGCCCTGGTCGCCCGGCGTCTGGCCCGGCAGCTCAACCTTCCGCTCCGCGACCAGGAGGCGATTCACCTCTCCGCTCTGCTGCACGACATCGGCAAAATCGGGGTGGAAGACGCGATCCTGCGCAAGCCGGGCCGGTTGACCGAAGCCGAAATGCGCAAGCTCCGGCTGCACCCGGTCATCGGCGACGACATCCTGTCGGGTCTCAAGAACCTGCGGCATATCCTGCCCGGGGTCCGCCACCATCACGAGAACTTCGACGGGACCGGCTATCCGGACGGCCTCGAGGGGGAGGAGATCCCGCTGATGGCCCGCATTCTCGCGGTCGCCGACGCCTACGACGCGATGGGGAGCAACCGTCCCTATCGCGGAGGGATGCCGCTGAGCCAGGTGGAGAAGATCCTCACCGACGGCTCCAGCCAGCAATGGGACCCAGGCATCATCCGCGCCTACTTCGCGGCGCGCGATGACATCCGCCGCATCTGGGAAACGTCCGAAGAACCGCTCGCGCCGGCACTCGCCTGAATGGCGGGCCGGTTCCCGCCGGCGTCAATTCCGCCGACTGGAGCGGCACACCGCAAACAGCGCCACGCCGCACATAAACAGCACCAGCACGATCTCGAGAAAGAAGCTGGGGCCCGGTCGGATAATCTGCGTCTGTCCCGCACCGCCGGGTTGCGCCGGGGCCTGCGCCAGCACCGCCGTCGCACAGCCCAGCCAGGCTGCGGCCGGCAGCAGTGCCCGGCGCCACACGCCAGAGCCATGGTGCGTGTGCTGCGGATCGTTCGGCTGGTAATCTGACATGCCTTGCACTCGTTGAACCGGACTACAGTAACTCGTCAATCGGCCGCCGCAGCCGCGCGAACTCCCGGAGCGGCAGCGACACCGTCTCCCAACTGGGAGACCGGCTGCGCATGACGCCGGCATAATCATCGACCCACACCCCGTAAAACGCATAGGCCCGGCGGCGGAACGACCACACGCGCCGATGGCTGCCGGGCGATTCCCCCTCCTCCAGATCGTACGCGAACACGAGCAGGGAGCGGAAGTCGCGGCCAAACAGGCGCTCCCAGGCGAGCAGACTGTCGACATCCTCCGCCGTCGCCCAGCTCTCCCAGCGATTTCCTCCGGAGCTCGCCCCGGAAGGGAACCTGCGCCCCTTGACGTCGACCAGCAGGTTCCGCCCCTGCACCGAATAGACGATGAAATCGAGCGACTTCAGCGACGACTCGGCTGCGAGCGCGCGCCGGGCTTCATCGACGGCAACATACGGACGCCGCTCCTGACGCAGGTACGCCTCAAACGCGGCGTCGTAATGGTTCGATCGCAGCGCCATGGTCCCACTCCTTCCGTACGCAGGGTCTGCTGCCAGTATGGGGGATTTCCATCGCCGACTCAACACGGATCCGCAACCGGGTCACGAAAGACGATGCCGGCACTCGACCGCGACCGCACCACTCACGTCCCGAGCAGCGCCGGCATGGCAGCCACGAGGTCCGCTTCGGGCACGGCCTGCTGCTGCTGATTCCGCAAGTCCTTGACTTGCCAGATGCCCGCGTCGAATTCCTGCGCGCCGGCGATCAGGGCCACGCGAAAGCCCTTGCGGTCCGCATACTGGAGTTGCTTCCCCAGCGGACGGCACTGCGGGAAGACCTCCGTCGCGATGCCGGCCGCCCGCAGGGCGCGCCCGACCCGGAGATAGTCCCCCAGCCGGGATTCGTCGAAAAACGTGATGAGCACCGGCGCCGGGGTCGAGGCGGAAGCGACCAGCCCCAGTTCTTCCATCGCCGCCAGCAGCCGGTCGAGCCCCAGGCTGGCCCCCACGCCGGGGAGCGGCTGCCGGGTGAACAGGCCCGCCAGGTTGTCGTAACGCCCCCCTGAACAGACGCTGCCGATCTGCGGCAACGCCCCCAGGAACGTTTCGTAGATCGTGCCGGTGTAGTAGTCGAGCCCCCGCGCGATCGAGACGTCGAGCGCCACGCGCCCGGCCGGAATGCCGGCCGTCGTCGCGCAGGCGAACAATTCCCGTAACCTCCGGACCCCTTCCAGACCGCGCGCGTTGCCGCCAAGCAACTGCTCCACGCGGGCAAGGACGCTCTGCGGATCGCCGCGGAGTTCGGCAAATTCCAGCACGCGCGCCGCCTGCTCCGCACTGGCGCTGACGCCGCCCGTCATTTCGGCCAGCACACCGTCGCGGCCGATCTTGGCGAGTTTGTCCAGCGCGCGGAGCACGCCGCTCGCCTTGTCCGCCAGGCCGATCACTTCGAGCAGGCCGTTGAGCAGCAGCCGCTGGTTGACGCGAACCGTGAAATCAGTGAACCCGATCCGGTCCATGAGGTCGTGAATGACGAGCAGCGTCTCGATGTCCGACGCGTTCGAGTCGGTGCCGATCGTGTCGAAGTCGCACTGCATGAATTCGCGGAACCGGCCGCGCTGCGGCTTTTCGGCGCGCCACACGGTGCCGATGTGATACCGCTTGAACGGGACACCGATGTCGTTCAGGTGCTGGGCCGCGAACCGGGCGAACGGGACCGTCAGGTCGAACCGCATCGCCACGTCGCGGTCCCCCTGGTCGATGAACCGGAAGAGCTGCTTGTCGGACTCTTCGCCCCCCTTGCCCAGCAGGACCTCGCTGTATTCGAGGGCCGGCGTGTCGATGGGGCTGAAGCCGTAGCTGCGGTAGACGCTCCGCGCGATGTCGATCAACCGCTCGCGGGCCAGCATGGCGCTCGGCAGGTAATCGCGGAAGCCTTTGAGGGTCTGGGGCTTGATCAGGCGGTCGGACACGGAGAGTTGAGAGTCGAGAGTCGAGAGTGAGGAATTTCAAATTGCAATTCGCAAACAATCGTTGTCATGCGCGTCGATCGCGAACATGCCGTCGGTCCTCATGCGGAGACACCCGAAAGTATGGGCAGGTTCACCTCGGCTGGTGCGGGCGGCGCAGGCGAAAACTTCCGCAGCGGCTCGCGCGGGCCCAGCAGCGCCTCGGCGTACTCCCAGACCTGTTCGGGCGTCTCGAAAAACCTGTCGTAGACGGCGTCATCCTCAAATTCGCAGTCGTCGGTCGTATAGGTGCGGCAGATCCCGGGCCGGTCCTCGTAGATGCCGCAGCGGTGGTCCGGCAGCAGGTGCTGGCAGTCGGCGTAGACCATCAGATACCAGTCCTCCCCTTCGACGAACACCGCCACGCGGCCGTGCAGCATGTACCAGCGCATGTTGTTGTAGTCGTCGAGGTCGGTCGGGGTCTCGAGCGGGAGCGCGAAATACCGGCAGCACTTGGCCGTGCAGTGTTCGCACAGGTTGGCGTCCCTGGGGAGGTCCTTGCGTCGCAATTTCGGTGGGGCCATCTGCGTGGTGCTCCTCGGGACTCGTCGCAGCCCGGCCGTAATTTAGTGACTGCCGGCGGGATTGTGTACGCCGCGGGACACGAGTATGTTCGGGCGACACCGACAGATCACAAGGAGCCGCCAGCATGGCTGCATCACAATGGACCATGTCATTCCACCGGACACGACGGCAATCGCGCCTGCCCGGTCGTGTTGCGCGTATGTTTGCCGGAACCGGAAGCCTGCTGTGGGCCGTCAGCGGCGCGATCTCCGCCAAGGCGGATGACGATCATCACCATCACCACGAGCAGGAGGCGACAATCGAGACGCCGCTCGCCGTGGTCGGCGCGACAATTGCCGCTCCCGGCGATGGGCAGATGGTGCCGTGCGTCGTGATTGCGGGGGGGACGCTGTCGCAGGACCGCAACGGCCGGATGTTCCGCTCGGGCATTCCGCAACGCAACGCGCTGGAGCGGCTGGCGGACGCCCTGGCCGTCGGGGGTTACGCCAGCGTGCGCTATGACAAGGTCGGCTTGGGAGCGAGCAAACCAAAGCCGGGCTGGAGCGGCTCCTATGCCCAGGAGGCGCAGGTCCTCGCCGCGGTCGTCCGGCACGCGCGGGAGAGCGGCCGGTTCGGCAAAGTGATCGTGGCCGGGGAGAGCGCGGGGGGGTATCTCGCGTGCCTGGCCGCCAAAGACGGCACGCAGGCCGATGCCTACCTGTTCCTCGGCGCGCACTGCGGGCCGGGAGAAGAGATTTACGCGTACAACTTCGGACGGCTGGTCGAGTATGTCGGGAAGTACTCGGAGACGCTGGCCTGGGCGGCCGAGCTGAAGTCGGAACTGGCCCTGGGGCGGCACTACAAGGAGATGTTCGCCGCGGCGGCCCGGGGGGACGCGTCGTTCGAGCTGGTCGACGGCGACTTTCGACAGCAGGTCGGTCTGGCGCGGCGGCGCGAGGAACTGGAGATGCCCCCCGACCGGATGTTCGCCCACATCCACGCCCCGGCGCTGGCCCTGTCGGGTGCAACCGATCTGAACGTCGCCCCCGACCACGCGGCGAAGGCGGTCCGCATCATGCGCGAGGCGGGGAATGAGCAGGCGACGTCCGTTTCGATCGCGCAGGCCGATCACAGCTTCCAGCAGACGCCCGCCTCCTACGCCGAGCGGATGCGCGAGCGGTACACACTCCAGAGCTTCGCGCGCCCGTACCAGCCGGCGTTCTACCGCGAAGTGATCCTGTGGCTGCAGCAGCATGTCCCCAGCCCGGTCCACGCGCACCTCGACGAACTCGCGGCCATCGCGGGGAACACCACAGCGCCCGCAGCACTGCCGGTGCGGGCGGAAGAAGCCACCGAGATCGACGAGCGGAGCGAATCGACTCCGCGCCGCGTCCAACTGGCGCCGGGAGTGGAGATCATCGATGACGTCACTGCCGCTGACCAGACGGCGGGCGTCGAGACGCTGGAAGGCCGGATCGGTCCGCTGTTGCTGGCGGAGGGGTGCCAGGCGCACTTCATCGACATGCCGGCCGGGATGTTCGTCGGCGAACACCCTCACAGCAGCGAGAGCATCATCTACACGGTCCGCGGCCGGTGGGTGTTGTGCAGCAAGGGGCGGCGGCACGTGATGAAACCCGGCACGCTGTTCCGGTTCGGCGCGAACGTCCCGACCGGGTATGAGGTCCCCTTCGACGAGCCGGCGTACATTCTCATTTTCAAGGGGGACCGGACGCTGAAGAACGAGCAGGAATTTATCGACTACCTGCGCGGCATGGCGGAGCGCGTGAAGAAGGAGCAGGCGGAGGGGGTGCCGTACCTGCTGAAGGACCTGCCGGAGGACCATCCGGCGCGGAAGTTTGCGGCGGAGGTGCAGGGAGAGGGGAACTGACAACACCTTCGGCATAGCTCGGAGCGAAATCTGGCCTCGCTTCCATTTCGTGATAGAATGGCCGTTGCGGGGAGCCGTGATGGAACAGGGACAGTCCGGAATTCCACCATTTCGCACAGACGGCTACCTGCCCGAAGGCCTGTATGTTGCCACCGAGGCCGAATTCACGTTTCGCTTTGGAGGATCAAGTCGCGTTCGTCGGCGATTAGTCTTGCGCGTGAGGCGCTGGATTGAACTGGCGCGCGAAGTGCGAGCAATTCGACTTCTGATCGACGGCAGCTTCATCACCCTTGAACCGGATCCAAAAGACGTCGATGCGGTCGTGTGGCTGCCAGCCGACTTCGGCGTACAGATTGAACGAGAGCAAGTGGCGGCACTGGAACTCGAAGCGATGCTGCTGACGCGACGCCCCGAAGAGATCTTCGGCGCCGAGGATGACATGGACTGGGACGAATGGGTGGAGTTCTTCTCGCGGACGCGCGAGGCCGACGGCCGTCGGAAGGGACTTGTGGAGATTCAGTTGTGATTACCAGCACCATCGAATACGAAAGAGCCCAGCAGGAACTGCAGGCCCTGGAGGAGCGATTAAAGCGACTTCAGGCGAGCAACCCGATCGGTTCCAAAGGCTTCACAAAGGCCGGGGTTCGCAAACTGATTGCCAGTCTGCACGAGGAACTTGCCCAATTCGAGGGGAGCGATGAGGCCCGCCGGTCGGATTCGTAAGTTGTTCGGGCAGCGGCGTTCAGTGCAAACCGGCGAAGTGACCCCGCAATGGTCCTGATCCGCTGTGAGGGATGTTGTACCGTCCACGAATCGACACTTGTCGTATGCCCCAACTGTGGCAGGTGTCCCGGTTGTGGTCGCAGACGAGTATCCCGCAAGGACCTCAAGGCGGCCTCAACGTGCGCTGCTTGCGGCGTCCCCTATTGTGCGGGGTGTGGTCGCTGCCACGAGTGTGGTGTGTTACGAACCTTCGCGAATGGCACGTGCGAATGTGGGCATCCAGCCGACCCAAGACGACTGGCGGAGACAGAGAGGACGTTTGGTTTGTGACGTGGTCTCGCTCTTCGATGTTGTGCATCGGGGACTTCAGACTTTCAGCAACACAGTTGCCGCCGACAGCAGCATCGTGTCCTCATTCGACCGCAACGCGCGCAGGTGCCCTTCAATCGCCCGCCCCGACTCCGCCAGCAGCAGCATTCCCGCCGGGTCGGCCCCGCGTTTGCCGGCCGCCATCTCCGCATCCACCCGGCTGAGCGTGCAGGCCATCGCGTAAAGTTCCATTGCCGACCACGCGATCCGCTCGTGGACAAGTTGCCGTTCCAGCACCTCCTCGCGGTGCCGGATCAGCGAGTTCTGCACGGCCGCTCCAAACCGGCGGACCAGCCGTCCCAGCCGCCGCGCCGCCGGCTGCAGTTGAGCGGATCGCACCGGCACGGCCGGTGAACTGCAACGCAGTCGCAACCAGTCCACCAGGAATCCGTTGACCTTCCCGAGACTGCTCCACGGGGTTTTGAGGCCGTCGTAGACCTGTTTGAGGTCCATTCCCGGACCGCGCATACCGGTGAGGGCGATGAACGACGTCAGCACTTCGTTCGCCCCTTCGCCGATCTGATTGATCCGTGCGTCGCGGAGCATCCGCTCCAGCGGCTTGTCCGTGAAGTAGGCTGCGCCGCCGTGGATCTGGAACGCATCGTTGACGATCGTCCACAGCCGCTCGGTGCTCCAGACCTTGAGCATCGCCGTTTCGAGCATGTAGTCCTCGAGACCACGATCGATCAGTGAGGCGGTGACGGTCGTCATCGCTTCCATCGCATACGTCCAGGCGGCCATTTGCGCGAGCTTCTTCTGCACCAGTTCAAACTCCGCCAGCGTGCGGCCGAACTGCTTGCGCGTCGTGGCGTGGGCGACGGCCAGCCGGATGCACGTTTTTGCCGCGCCGGTGCAGCAGGCGCCGAATGTCGTCCGGCCGAAATCAAGCACTGTGAGGGCGACCTTCAGCCCCTTCCCGAGCGGACCGAGGATGTTCTCCCGCGGCACGCGCATGTTTTCGAACGCCAGCCGCGCCGTCGCCGTGCCGCGGATACCGAGCTTCTCCATCCGCGGCTCGACCAGCTTGAATCCCGGCATGTCGGGCGTGACGAGGAAGGCCGTGACGGCTGTTTCCGTCTTGCCGGGAATGGGCGTACGCGCCATGACGGTGAGCACGTCGGCAATGGCGGCATTGGTGATGTAGCGCTTCTGGCCGTTGAGCACGAAATGCGATCCGTCCGCACCGGGCACGGCCTGCGTCTGCACGTTGGCCGCGTCCGAGCCGGCTTCTGGCTCCGTCAGCGCAAATGCCGCCAGCTTGTGGCCGCTCACGAGGTCCGGGAGCCACATCCGTTTCTGTTCGTCGGTGCCGAACAGCAGCAGCGCCCGCATGCCGATCGAGTGGTGTGCGTTGACAAAAATCGACGTCGAACTGCAGCGGGAGCCGATCTCCTCCAGCACGCGGCAGTACTCCTGCTGCGAGAAGCCGCGGCCGCCGATCTCTTCCGGCGCGGTCATGCCGAGCACGCCGAGCCGGGCGAGGCCGTCGATGACGTCGCGCGGGATGTCGGCCTGGCGGTCGATCCGCACCGGATCGAGGTGCGCGTCGCAGAACCGGGCCACCTCCTGCACCGTCGCGGTCACGGTTCGTTCCCGGTCCGCCGGCAGCCGGGGCCAGGGGACGACCCAGTCCGCGACAAACCGCCCGTAGAACAGGCCCTTGGCGACTCCCAGCCGGTCGGGGACGGAGGCGAGGAGTTCCTCGGCCTGCCTGACCTGCTTTTCGCGTGCGGCGAGTCGTGCGGTATCAGGAGTGGCGGTCGTCATGCTGGGCATCTCTCAATTATTCGCTCGTCCAACGTGTCGCGCGTTTTTTCAGGAAGGCCACCAGCCCCTCGCGGGCCTCTTCGCTTTCGCGTGCCGCGTGATGCACGTGTAACAGGTGCGCCATGAGATTTGCAGGGGGAACCTCGTCCAACTGGTTAAGCATCTGCTTCGTCTGGCGCACGGCCTGCGGTCCCCCTTTCAGGATGTTGAGCGCCAACGACGTCGCCTCGGCCAGCACCTTGTCGGCTGGCACGACCCGTTGCACAAGGCCGATCTGCAGCGCCCGCCGCGCGTCGATCGGCTCGGCCACGAGGAACAGGTCCCGCAGGTCGCCGTCGCGCACCTTGCCCTTGAGCACGCCGGTGATCAATGCCGGGAGCAGTCCCCGTCGCACTTCGGGAAAACCGATCCACAGATCATCGGCCGCCACGACGATGTCGCAGGCCGCCATCAGTCCCGCGCCGCCGGCGAGCGCGCTGCCGTGTGCGGCGCAGATCGCGATCAGCGGCGTCTTGCGGAGCGTGCGCAGTGTCCGTTCGACGAGTCGGCCGGAACTCTCGGCCTGTTCGAAGTCCGCCGCCTCGTGCAGGTCGAGGCCGGAGCAGAACACCGGACCTTCCCCGCGCAGGATCACGACGCGTTGTGATTCATCCGCGGCGAGATGATCAATCGCGGCACAAAGCTGCCGCATGAGTTCAATGCTAAGCGCATTGCGGCGGTCCGGACGGTTCAGCGCGACAATCGTTACGCCGGCTTGAATGGGTTGTGTCAGGATGAGGTCGGCCATCGAATTACAACTCCACAATCTCTCGATCCTCTGCGTCCTCCGCGTCCTCTGCGGTTCAGGAATTGACCACCGCAGAGGACGCGGAGGACGCAGAGGAATTACGGAACATGTGCATCCACCGCCATTTCGAGCAGCGCCTGTGCAAGGGTCTTGCCTTGCGCGTCCGTCCGCAGGCCGCGCGACAACACACCATGCACGATGAAATTGAGCGCGTGCAGGTTCGGCAGTTCAAACCGCTCGACACGGGTCACACCGAGCGGCTCGAAAAACTCCGCCACGCGCTCCGGCGTCAACAGTGAGCAGATTGTCGGGTAATGGGTCGGCAACCGCGCCACGACGCCGATGTTGGCGTTGATCCCCTTGTCGCCGCTGCGCGCGACGGCGATATTGCCGAGGCGGGCGCCCGCAGTGTCCCGGACGCTGAGAGCGTCCGGGACACTGGCACGGCGCGCACTCGGGGTCCACCCGGGTGCTTTTCCCACTGCCACGGCCCCTGCCTGCGACTCGATCAGTTCGACGACCGGTGTCACTGCGTCGCGCTCGATGACACACGGCCAGTAACGGAACACGGGTCGCACGTGCGGCCGGCCCTCGGCATACCCGGTCGTCCCCTGCGGGCCGGCCGTGATCAGCGGCATCAGTTCCCGCGCGAAGCAGTCCACCGCGTCGCGCGATTCGGATTCGACGGCAATCCGCAGCACCGTTTCCCGCAATTCGTCGGCTGGGGGACCACCGATCGACACTCCGGCGACGCAGTCGCCGCTTCCGAGACATTCCACAATGGCATCACGCAGTTCGTGCCCCGCGTCGCGCACCCGCTGCAGGACGATCTCACCCGCACGGCGCGCCTTCGCCACGGCGTTACGTCCACAGATGGTCAACGTGCCTGCGCCGCGATACCCGTCTCGGTACGTCGCGCTCACTTTATACGTCGCGGGAGCTGAGCCGCCTCGCGCGCCACTGACGCGAACACGGTCGTTGCCCAGGTCCCCCACCTCGAGCGACAGGAACGAGACGGCGACGTCCGGGCTGAGGTATCGGGCCGGATCGCCGATTTCGTAGACGAGTTGTTCCTTCACCGTCAGTTCATTGACGCATCCGCCGGTCCCCTGTGGTTTGGTCACGACGCAACTGCCGTCGGCCGAGACTTCGACGATCGGGAAACCGATGTGGCTGGCGTCCTCAATCGTCAGCCAGTCCGTTGAAATGCCGCCGGTGACCTGCGTGCCGCATTCGATGAGGTGCCCGGCGACGGTGCCGCCGGCGAGTTGATCGACGTCATTCCACGACCAGCCGTACTCATGCACGCACGGAGCGAGTACGAGGCTTGGGTCGGCGACGCGCCCCGTAATAACAATCTCGGCCCCCTGCTGCAGCGCCTCGACGATCGGCGCCGCGCCCAGATAGGCATTTGCCGTCACCAACCGTGCCAGGACTTCGCCAATCGGCCGCCCGGTGTCGAGGTTTCGGAGCCGCTCGTCCGCCGCACGATCAGCCGCTCGCGAGCGGACCGTCGGCAGTACGTCGTCGCCGCTTACAATGCCGATCTTCATCGGCCGGCACCCGGCGTCGCGCAGTGCTGCCGCACACGCTTCCGCGCACCCTCTGGGGTTCAAGCCTCCCGCGTTGGCAATGACGCGGCATCTGCCACCGTTGCCCCAGTACGGAGCGAGTGACCGCACGACGTCGACAAAGTCCCGCGCATACCCGGCGGCGGGGTCCCGCTCCCGCTGCAGTGCCAAAATCGACATCGACACTTCGGCCAGGTAATCGAGCGTGAGGTAGTCCAGCCCCGGCTCGCGCGCGAGCATCTCCGCCGCCGCGTCCCCGCGGTCCCCCCAGAAGGCCTGTGCGTTGCCGATGCGGATGATCTGCGGCATGGCGGATGTCGCCCGACAGTTCGATTTCAGGGAGAACCGGATGTTTGAGCAG
Organism: uncultured Planctomycetaceae bacterium; assembly: GCA_964633565.1. Taxonomy (GTDB): domain Bacteria; phylum Planctomycetota; class Planctomycetia; order Planctomycetales; family Planctomycetaceae; genus CAZWGW01. The sequence continues at coordinate 13,317 of CAZWGW010000010.1, read as the reverse complement.
TCGATCGTGACTGTCGTTGTTCGTCGATGTACTGCTGCAGCCTGTCCAGCCGTGTGGCCGGATCATAGATGTACTCTCCGCGGGGGCGGATAACAGAAGCGACTTTGAACGACGGATCGGTCAGGGTTTCCCTGCTCACATTGAAGTCGATCTCGACCCGCTCCCTGACTTTTCCGGCATCGTGCGGCCACCGGTACATGGACGGGACATGATCAATCGTTGTCTGCTCCAGCTCCTCCCACGAATCCGGCCAGTTCCCAGCATGGGATTGCATGAATGCCCTGGTGACGTATGAGACGCATACCAGCGCATGCAACGTGTACTCGGAGTCCAGCGATTGGCGGGCGGCGCTGACAAATGGCCAGATTGCAGCCAGGAGGACCGCAGGTGCGACAATCCAGATCAAAACACGCCGCCAGAACCCGGCGCCGCGGCTGGCGACTTCGGCAGTCGAGGACTCTTCGTCTCTCATGCGCGGCCTCTTTCTGAACGGCTCGTCATTCGGCCTTCGTCATTCCTTCGACATTTGACTTTCGGCATTCGGCATTCCCGACTAAACCTGCAACACCCCCGTCCGGAACGGTGTCCCCGTGCCGGTGGTCGCCGCCAGTTCCAGCGCCGTCTGCAGCCATTTCCGCGTTTCATGCGGTGCGATGATCGCATCGACCCAGCCGCGCGCGGCGCCGTAGCGGATGTCCATCTGCTCCTCGTACTTCTCCCGGATCGTATCGCGAAGTGATTTGATCTCGTCGTCAGCCAGTGTTTTGCCTTCGCGTTTAGCATCTCGCAGGCGGAGCGAAAGCAGCGTGTCGGCTGCCTGATGCGCCCCCATTACGGTGTACCGTGCACCGGGCCAGGCCAGGATCAGCCACGGGTCGTACGCCTTACCGCACAGAGCGTAATTTCCCGCACCGAAGGAGCCGCCGACGATGACCGTGAACTTCGGCACGACGGTGTTGCTCACCACGTTCACGAGCTTGGCCCCGGCGCGGATGATGCCCGACTGCTCGGCCGCCTTGCCGACCATGAAGCCCTGCACGTCCTGCAGAAACACCAGCGGCACGCCGGTCTGGTTGCAGACCATCACGAACCGGGCCCCCTTGTCGGCGCTGTCGGGATAGATCACTCCGCCGATCTGCAGTTCGCCGCGGTTCGATTTACAGCGCTGCCGCTGGTTGGCGACGATCCCGACTTTATGGCCGCCGATCCGGGTAAAGGCCGTGATGAGCGTCTGGCCGTACTCGGCCTTGTATTCCTCCAGCGAATCGCGATCGACGAGGCACGCGAGCACCGCGCGCATGTCGTATTCCCCCGCGCCATCTCCGGGAACGATCTCGTACACCCCCTCGACTCTCCGTTCCGGATCAACGGTGCCGGCACACTCTGTCTGTCCGTCACTCGGTCCCTCCATCGCTCCGTCCCGCCGCGGCAGCTTCTCGATCAGCGACCTGATGCGCCGGAGACAAGCCGCATCGTCCGGCTCGCGGAAGTCCGCCGTCCCGCTCACGGCGGCGTGCATCTGCGCCCCGCCGAGTTCCTCCGGGTCGGCCACCTGCCCGATCGCGGCTTTCACCAGCGCCGGCCCCGCCAGGTACAGCTCGCTCCCCTCCGTCATCACGGCCGCGTCGCACAAAACCGGGAGATACGCGCCGCCGGCGACGCAGTGCCCCATGACGGCGGCGTACTGCGGGATGCCGGCCGCGGAGAGCACGGAGTTGTTGCGGAAGATCCGGCCGAAGTCGTCCTCGTCGGGAAAGATCTCGTCCTGCAGCGGCAGGAAGACGCCGGCTGAGTCGACGAGATACACGAGCGGCAGCCGGAACGCGAACGCGATCTTCTGCGCCCGCAGCAGCTTTTTGACCGACTGCGGAAACATCGCCCCAGCCTTGACGGTCGCATCGTTGGCCGCGATGAGGCACGGCCGGCCGTAGACCCAGCCGATCCCGGTGACCAGTCCCGCGGCGGGGACGGCGCCCCACTCCGCGTACATGCCGTGCGCAGCCCACAAGCCGAGTTCGAGGAACGCACTGCCCGGATCGATCAGGGCTGCAATCCGTTCGCGGGCGGTCATTCGTCCCAGCGAGCGTTGCCGCTCGTGTCCGGCTGCGCCGCCCCCCTGGCGCAATCTCTCCTCCTCGTTGAGCAGCAGATCAGTCAGTTCGCGGAGGGAGGGCACGGCGAGTTCGAGTGTTGCGGGTCAAAAAACGAAGCATCGCGCGTCCCGCACTCAAGCGGGCGTATCTGTGACTCCGTCCTCGCGCACGAGTTCCCGGTCGATCTCCGCCTCAACCTCGTCCAACGAGAATCGCACCGTGTGTTGCCTGCGTTCGTCGAGAAAGTGCTGAAATGCTTCACTGCTGCGTAAAGCATTGACCTCCTTTTCGAAATCATCTGCCTCTGCCAGACAAAACTCGCGTCCGTCCGGTGCCAACAGCAGCACTGGTTCCGTGCGCGCCATCTGCATTGCGGCTTCAAGGTCAATTCGATCCTTCCTCAGGTCGACCGTCGTCATAGCTGCACTTCCTTTCCTCGAATCCAGAGCACATTGTGCTCCTTGTGACCGATCGCAACAACAATGACGAGCAACCGCGACTCGCCCACTTCATAAAATGCCCGGAATGTGCCAATCCGGGGTTCCCACGGCGCGATCGGGTTTTCGCGGAGCGGTTTGCGATTCCTGGTCTCGACCAGCGGCTCGTGGGTCAACTGGGCTCGAATTCCAGTCACAATCCTCTTTTGATCGAAGGCCGAATACCAGGCGAGATCCAGGCGTGCTTCTGCCGTGAAGTCGATCTGATGGACAGCCATTGCGACCTGCTCCCAATTCAAAGATCGCAGGCGAATCCCATCGAGGCAAGGCCAATGACGATTGTGCCGCACGACCCGCATCTCGCGCCGCATCGTCCCAACTACGACTCGCCCCATTTGTGTCAGCGGGAACGCAGGCCGCCAACGCCTGATTGCCGACGCAATGGACACGTTGCGTGAATCTTGCCTGTTGCTCCGTAACGGAACGAAGCCGCACGTTCCCGCCGCGAGATATCCAGCCTAACGCTCACCGCCGCGCGCCGCGGATTCCTCCGCGTGATCGGCAGCGTCGCCCGCAATTCGCCCAGTGTGCAATGCGCAAATTGCTCCCGGCACGCCGTACACCGGGTGGTAGAGTCATGGGTACGACCCGGCGCGCACGACGCGCGCCGGGTCCCTGCAGCGGGACAGCGACATGAGCGAGACGCGCGTCAGGCGGCCTTACGGCATCGGCATCTTCTGGTTCGTCACGCTCCTCGTCGGATGCGTCGGCTTCGGTCCCGGACGCGACGTGGTGTGGCGGTTCGACGATCCCCCCGGCCTGTCCCCCTACGCGCAGCCGCTGAACAGCGCGCCGGCAGGCACTACTCAACAGTCGGTGACGAAGCCCGACGGGTCGCTCGCGGGTCCGAACGGTCCGTCGATCGGCGGAGGCAATTCCGCGAATCGGCGCGGACTTGATGCGCCGGACCCCGGGCAGTCGCGGACAAACAGCGCGGGCCGGCTGCCCGCTGCGCCGACGCCCGCACCCTCGAGTCCACGCGGCAGCGTGACGCAGCCGCTGGAACTCGAGGTGGTCGCACCGGAATCCACCGTCGTCGATGATTCCGTGTCGCTGCGGGTCACTGTGCGGAACCGGACCCCGCGGCCGGCCGAAAACGTGACGGTCACCGTCCGATTCAACACGGCCTGGCAGTTCACCGGCAGCGAAGGGCAGAGCATTGAGGAGCAGCTCGGCCGGCTTGAACCGGGCGCGGCACGCGGACTGACGTTCTCGCTGTGGGCGCGGGAGCCGGGGATGCAGACCGTGGAACTCGTCGTCCGGTCGGAGACTCATGACGAAGCCGCGCGGACGGTGTCGATCGACGTTCAGCCGCGCATCGTCGACATGCAGTTGGTGGGGCCGGTCGAGAGGACGGTCGGGAGCCGGGCGGAGTACGTCCTGACGCTGATCAACGTCTCCAGGCAGGCGCAGCCCGGCACGCACGTCGACATCGCCTACGACGAGTCGCTCGTGCTCAAGGAGGTCTCGGCCGGCGCGGAACGGACTCCGGGGAACCTCACGTGGGACCTGGGCGAGCTGCTGCAGGACGAGCGGGTCCAGGTTCAGATCGAATTCGAATGCGCGGCGGCCACGGACAAGTCCTGCCTGAAAGTGGGAGTCAGCGGACGGGACTTCGGTGCGGTCGAGAAAGAGGCCTGCCTGCAGATCGCCGCCCGGCCCGAAGTCGATCTGCAGATCAGCGACGCCGCCGATCCGATTGCCGTCGACGAATCGACCACGTATACGATTCGCGTCGCAAACGGCGGAAGCACTCCGCGGCGCGGCGTGTCGCTGCACCTGACGCCGACCGAACAACTTGAAGTCGTTTCCGTTCGGGCGCGATCCGCGTCGGCCGATCTGGCGATTGAGACGGTGCCGGGGAGCGAGGGCTGGACCGTGACCACGCGGGAGGAGTTGCCGGCGGCCGGGATCTTCACGTATGAGGTCCAGGTGCAGGCCCGTGCGATCGGGGTGGGACAATTCCTTGCGCTGCTGAGGTGCGACGGACTCTCGACGCCCCTCAAAGTGGGTGAGATGACGGTGGTTGATCCGCCCGTGGTCCGGCAGGAGTGAACCTGGCGCTCTCCCCGGCCTGAAACCCGGTTTCGTGCCGAAACCGGGACCTGGCTCGAGGCGGCACGGGCGAGATTGTTGTGGAGTTGTCGGGGCGGTCTGGTATAATTTCAGGCATGTTCTGCGCCGGTATCTTCATTCCCTGGCGCGGTTTGACTTATTTGCTTATCCGAACAGTTCTTGGGGAGGCGCGATGTCACAGGTTGCCGAGTTGCCCGAGCCAGACGTGGCAGAGTCGTATGAGCCGGAGCCGATGGAACTTCAGTACCGGCCGGTGCCGGTCTCGGCGGTGGTGGGGTGCGTGCTGGGGGTGCTGTCCGCGATCGCATTTTTCGGCATCACGGGCTGCGTGGTGGCCGTGCTGGGGATTCTGGTGAGCGGGTATGCCCTGTTTCGAATCCTCGCGTCTCGTGGGGATCTTGGGGGCCGAACGACAGCCACTGTCGGATTCGGTCTGTCGGCAATGTTTCTCGGGAGCGGCATCGCCTACCAGACTTACCTCTACAAGACCGAGTTGCCTCCCGGTTTCCAGCGCGTCAGTTTTACACATGACATTTCGCAGAAAGGGCTTGTGAACTTCGAGGGGCAGATGGCGGTGCATCCCGACGTGGCCGCACTGATGGGTAAGAAGCTCTTTCTGAAAGGGTTCATGTACCCGACGGGCCAGGAGAGCGGGTTGACCAGTTTCGTGCTGGTCAAGGACAGCGGCACATGCTGTTTCGGCGGCCAGCCCAAACTGGTCGATATGATCGGTGTGCAGATGGAAACAGGGAAGAGTGTAGAATACTACCGGGGAAAGGTTTCCGTCGCGGGAGAGTTGGAACTGAATACCGAGTATTCGGGTCGGAACTCGCTGGAGCCGATCTTTCTGATGAAGGGCTATGATGTCCGGAAGTCGAAGACGGATCTCGAATGACAATTCCTCGCCTGATCCTGAGTGCTGGTTTGCTGACCGCCGTCGCGGCCCTGTTGTCGGGGTGCGGTCAGGGTGATGGTGGTGAATACCGGCCGTATGCGCCGGTGGACTCCCAACCGGCTGCGGCGACAACGTCGGACGGCCCCTCGGTGGCAGGGGTTGAAGTCGGCAACGGCGCGTCGACAGCCCAACCGGCGGATGGCAATGTGGTTGCTGTTGTTCCGGCAGAGACGTTCGAAGCCTCCCCCATTACAGTTCCCATGGCTCCCGAGTCGGGGACCGCGGACGGCGCGACCACAGACTCAAACAACTCGACAGGCGCTCCCGCCGTCGACGTGACCGCCACGCCGGAAAACGTGTCGGCAAACCCCGTCACCAGTGCCCCGGCGGCTCCGCGCGAGACCAAGTTGCTCGTTCCCGAGAAGACGTTTCGCGCGGTCGGCCCCGAGGGGGCGCTGCGCGTCATGTACGACGACCTTGACCTGCTCAAGGTGTTGAACATGGAGCCGGTCACGGTCGATGCCCCGGACCACTTTCCGCAATGGCTGACCGACCTCGACGGGAAGCGCATCCGTCTGCGGGGCTACATGCGGCCGGACCTCGTTGCGGAGGGGCTGACCGGGTTCATCCTGGCGCGCGATACGCAGGCCTGCTGCTTCGGACCGAACACCAAGGCCTACGACATCATTCCGACCATGCTGCGCAAGGGCACAACGACCGACTACATCCATCTTCGTCCGTTCGACGTCGTCGGCGTCTTCCACATCGATGTCAGCGAGACCCGCACAAAAACAGGCGCTCGAGTTGTGGAGTACCTGTATTTTATTGACGACGCAGTCATGATTGAGCTCTAGTTGTCGTGTCCGTGACATGGACCGCGGCAGCGATGGCCCCGCCCCAACCCTCCACCAGACAACCGGAGGTTCCCGCCATGCGAACGATTCTGGCAACTGCCGCCGCTCTCCTCATCGCCGTCGCGTCCACGAGCGCCGCGAATTGCTGCCCGTTCTGCGAGGCCCCCTCGCTCACGCTGACCGAGCAGATCAACCAGGCCGACGTGGCGGCGCTCGTGCAATGGGTCGAGTCCAAGCCGGCCAACCGGGAAAAGGGTTTTGCGGGTTCGACGACCTACGAAGTGGTCGACATCGTGCAGGATGCGAGCCAGTCGCTGAAACAGGGCTTCCGCGTGAGCCTCGACCGCGACCGCGCCGCGCGCAAAGGAGACCTGTTCGTCCTGCTCGGCACGAAGGGGACGGGGATCGAATGGTCCAGCCCCCTGGAGGTCAGCGAAACGAGCTTCAACTACATGAAGCAGGCGCCGACGAAAGAGACGGCCCCGGCCGAGCGGCTCAAGTACTTTCTCAAATTCCTCGAGTACCCTGACCCGCTGATCGCCAACGACGCCTACGCGGAATTCGCCAACGCCCCCTACAAGGACATCGCCCCTCTCAAGGACCTGATGCCGCGGGAGAAGATCCGCCAGTGGCTGACGGACCGGAACACGCCGGCCACGCGGCTCGGGCTGTACGGCCTGATGCTGGGCCTGTGCGGCAACGAAGAGGACGCCTCCCTGATGCGGCAGAAGATCCTCGAGCCGACGCAGGACTTCCGGCTCGGCATCGACGGCATCATGTCGGGCTACCTGCTGCTGGGGGGCGACCCGGCGCTGACGGAAATCGATCAGGCGAAGCTCCGCAATACGGAAGTCCCCTTCAGCGAGACCTACGCCGCCATGCAGGCGCTGCGGTTCCTGTGGACGTACGCACCGGAGCGCTTCCCGAAGGATCGCCTGCGGCAGTCGATGCGCGTGCTGCTGGGCCGCCCCGAACTGGCGGACCTCGTCATCATCGACCTGACGCGCTGGGAGGACTGGTCCATCGCCGACAAGTTGATGTCGATGTACGACGCCGACGAGTTCAACGTCCCGTCGATCAAGCGGGCGATCGTGCGGTATTACCTGGTGGCCGAACGCGCCAAGGCGGGACCTGAGGCCGGCGCGGAGCCGGAGTACGTGAAGAAGGCGAAGCAGTACCTGGCGCAGTTGCGGCAGGACGACCCCAAGACGGTGCAGGCCGCCGAGCGGTTCTTCTTCGTGAATTGAGATTTCGCAGTAACAACATCTGGCCGCGTCTCAATGGACGCGCGTGACCGGCGCACGACGCGCATCAGGACACGGACGTTCAACCCGCCATCGGAAGGCATCGCTATGACACGCGCTTCGCTTCAGCGCCGCGTGCGCTCCATGTGTCACGCCGCGGTCCTGCTCGCACTCCCGGCGACGGCCCTCGCCTGCCCCAACTGCCCCAACCTCGGCCCGCCGCTGGCGGAGCAGATTGCGACCGCCGACGCCGCGCTGATCGTCGTCTGGCAGGAGGGGGAGAAGGGGGACATCGACCGGGGCCTCGCCGGCAGGACGGTGTTCGAGATCAGGGACGTCCTCCGCGACCAGACCGGCCGCCTGAAACAGGGCCAGTCGCTCACGCTGGACTCCTACCGCGAGGGCAACGCGGGCGAACAGTTCCTCATCCTCGGTTCCGGTGAATCGGACGTCGACTGGGACCCGCCCCTGCCGATGAGCGACGCCGCGGTGCGCTACCTCCGTGCCGACCCTGGAGCGACGGCCCCCGCGCCCGAGCGGCTGGAGTTCGCACTGCGCTATCTCGACGACCCCGATCCCGTGATCACCAACGACGCGTTCACTGAGTTTGCGGCCGCGAAGTACGACGACGTGAAGCAGGTGGCCGGCGGGGTGACGGCGGATCGCGTCCGCGCGTGGCTGGCCGATCCGAAGTGCGACCCGCTGCGGATCGGCTTCTTCGGCATGCTCCTGGGGATCGTCGGGTCGAAAGACGACGCGCCGTTCCTGGAGGCGAAGATCCTCGAGCCGGTCGAGTTCCGTTCCGGCGGGGATGGCCTCATTTCGGGCTATCTGCTGCTGACGCATGAGAAGGGTCTGGACCTGATCGACCGCAGCAAACTCCGCGACCCGGAGGTCGTCGGCCTGGAGAAGATGTCCGCGATGAACGCCCTGCGCTTCCTGTGGACGTACGCCCCGGAGTGCATCCCGAAGGAACGGCTGCGCGCGTCGATGCGGCTGATGCTCGATTATCCGCCGCTCGTAGACGTGGCAGTCGTCGACCTGGCGCGGTGGCAGGACTGGTCGGTGATGGAGCGGCTGGTTGCGATCTATGGACGTGGCGGCGATGCCGATCCGGCCCTCAACCGCAAGATCATCGGTTACCTGCTGGCCGCCGAGCGCGCCCGCCCGAAGGGGGACCCGGGCGACGTGCCGGAACACGTGCGGAAAGCCAGGGCGCACCTGGCGCAGCTCCGCCGGGACGATCCGGAGACGGTGCGTGAAGCGGAGCGGGGGTTTCTGGTAAACTGAGGCGGGCCCGTATCCGGATGGATCGCCATGGCCCGGCATGCACCCCCGATCCTGATTGTCGCCGCCGTCACGTTCGCCGCTGGAGATCCACTCGGCGCGGGACTGCTCTGTCCGCCTCCGCGCGTGTCCCTGGCCACACAGCGCGACCGCTCGGATGCGACCCTCCTCGTGCAGTTCGTTTCGGCCGAGACGCCCGACAAGCAGCACGGCCTGCCCGGGCGGACCACGTACGAAGTCGTCGACATCGCGCGTGGTGATCCGGAGCGGCTCCCGAACGGGACGCCGATCACGCTCGCCGGGCATCAGCCTGCCGAGTTCGGCGACCTCTTCCTGTTGATGCAGGAGCAACGCGGGGGGCTGTTCTGGTCGAAGCCCGCCCCGTGCAGCATCGATGCATTCCATTACGTCT
>CAZWGW010000010.1:0-3949 GCA_964633565.1 uncultured Planctomycetaceae bacterium | reverse complement strand
ACATCGACGTCCACCCCACGCTCCGGATGCTGTATTTCCTGAAGTTCCTCGAATACCCCGACCCGGTGATTGCCGATGATGCGCACTTCGAGTGCGCGGAGACGCGGTTCCAGGATCTCGTCCCGCTGGCCGGCGTCCTGCCGCGAGAACTGCTTCAACGATGGGTCACAGACCCCGCCACACCCGTGGACCGCCTCGGCCTCTACGGCAAGCTGCTGGGTCTTTGCGGCCGGGAGGACGATGCGGAAATCCTGCAACAACGCATCCTCGCACCGACTGAGGAGTTTCGCCTCGGGATCGACGGCATCATGATCGGGTACCTGCTCCTCACCGGTGAGCGCGGACTGGCCGTGATCGAAGACTCGAAATTGCGGTCCGCCGACGTCCCCTTCAGCGAGATGTATGCCGCCATGCAGGCGTTGCGGTTCCTGTGGCACGAGGCGTCGGACCGTATTGACCGGGACCGCATGCTGGCGGCGATGCGCCTGTTGCTGGATCGGCCTGACATCGTTGATCTGGCGATCATCGGCCTGACTCGCTGGCACGACTGGTCCATCACGGACCGGCTGATGACGATGTACGACGCGCCGGGTTTCGACGCCCCCGCGATCAAGCGGGCGATCGTCCGGTACCTGCTCAATCAGCGGCATATCGAGTTGCACTCGAACGGTCCCGATTCGCTGGAGCACGTCCGCGTCGCCGATCGATATCTCGCCGACCTGCAGCAGCGGGATCCCAAAACGGTCGAACAGGCCGAACGGTTCTTCTTCGTCAAATAGCCGCGGATGCATATCCGCGGTACAAACGAAACAGGATGCACCTTCTGGCTTGTTCCGCGGATATGCATCCGCGGCTGCGCGTTGGAAACTCCCCGTCCGCAGGGATATAACGGCCTCATACGACGCAGTTTCTCTCACCCGTTCCACCACCCGCGGACGCCCGCCATGCCCGACCTCACCCGCCGCAACTTTCTCCGCACCACGCTCGCCGCCGCTCCGCTCGCCTGCGGTCTCACTCTGCCACAATCCAGCTCCCGTGCGGCGCAGCCTCCGGTCCGCACCGGCAAACCGTACATGAAGCTCTCGCTCGCGGCCTACTCCTTCCGTCAGTTCCTCACGCAGAGCTGGCCCAAGCCGCGCGGCGAAGCCGGGTCGCTGACGCTCGACGACTTCATCCGCTTCTGCGCCGACCTCAACCTCGACGGCACCGAACTCACGAGTTACTACTTCCCGGCCGAGGTCACGAACGACTACCTGATGCACATCAAGGACCTCACGTTTCGGCTGGGCCTCGACATCTCCAGCACGGCGATCGGCAACAACTTCTGCGTCCCGGACGGTCCCGACCGGGAGTTCGAGCTGAGGATGACGCGGCTATGGATCGACTTTGCCGCGACAATGGGCGCGCCGGTCATCCGCATCTTTGCCGGCAGCATCCCGTCGGGCGACACGGAGTCCGCCGCGCTCGACCGCTGCGTGGCCGGCATCAACGAGTCGCTCAAATACGCGGCCGAAAAGGGGGTCGTGCTGGCCCTGGAGAACCACGGCGGCATCACGTCGACCCCCGATCAACTGCTGGCGATCGTCGAGCGGGTCGACGATTCGCCGTGGTTCGGCGTCAATTTCGACGGTGGCAACTTCCGCACGGAGGACCCCTACGCCGACCTCGCGCGGATCGCGCCGTACGCCGTCAACGCCCAGATCAAGGTCTCGATTCACCCGGGGGACGGGCGGGAGCGGGCCGACTTCGGGCGGATCATCGGCATCCTGAAGGACGCGGGCTACCGGGGGTATCTGGTGCTGGAGTACGAGGAGAAGGAGGACCCTCGGGAGAATATTCCGCGGCATGTCGAGGAGTTGCGGGGGTTGATCGGCTGAACAGTCGCGGCGTTAGTCCCAATTCCTGCGGGAGGACACATCGTGCGATTGACGGACATCAAAGTCGTCGGTAAGCCACTGGTGCGGGCCAAGGCAAGCGATGTCGACCGCCTGGAGGCTCAATACTGGATCAGGTTTCCCAAAGGCTACCGCGACTACGTCACTCGACTGGGCGAAGGCGTGCTCGGCGGCACGTTCGTGCGGATCTACCCGCCGTGGAGGATTGCGAGTGAACTCTCCGAGTGGCGGGAGCGCATCCGCCGTTACTGGTTCTGGGACCGCGGGAAGAAACTCCTGCCGAAAGATCGCGCTCTGGAGTGCATCATCGTCGGGGACACAATGGAGGGTGACGAACTCGTATTCCATCCGTCAAAACCGGGCGCGCTGTTTGTCCTTCCCCGTCACAGCGAAAAGATCTTCGACGCCGGCGCTGACTTGCTCGCGGCCGTCGATTGGATGTGCAGTTCGGGCAAGCTTACGACAGCGTTCAAAGAGCGAAACTTCGAACCGTTCGACAGCAGAAAGGAGAAGCGTTCCGCTGGCGCTGGCGGCGATGCGGGCGTGCCCGATCCTCCCGGCGAGTCTTTCGGAGACATTCTCGCGGCGGCACAACGCTGGGCGAAGCGTCACGAATTGCTGGAACGCGCGCGGCAGAATGTGCAATTGCCGCTTTTGAAGAACCTTCCCCGCAAACAGTTGCAGATCACGCCTCAGCGCCAGTCGCTCCTGTTTGTTCCCGGAGAATACGAAATCGATGGAGTCGTGGTGACTTTCAAGGTCGAGGATACAAAGACGGGCCTCGAATTGGGTTCATCGGAGATTGTCAACCGAGAGGATTACTGGTCCTCGGAATTCAAACCGAATCCCAGCGGCTGGGCACGGCTCAAGAGCCTCTACGAGGCCAGCCCCAGTGGCGAGGAGATTACGGGAGCGGTGCAGATCGACGAGGAACGTGGAGATTCGGAAGCAGTGAATGATTAAGGGTCGACAACCAGTGGAAAGAGGTCCGGGCAAACGATGAAGGGTCAGTACAGTCCGCCGCCGACTGCGCCGAACGTAACGCCAGGTCGAGGAGCACGGCGGTCATGACCTCGCGATCTGCAGCTTCGGGGCGTGTTTTGTACGTCAGCCTGTAAGAGCCCATAGGAACGAGCCATGCAAGTACTGCGCATCGTACAGAGTTTCACGGTGGCAATCCTGGCAATCACGTCAACAGCCGCTCTTCCGGCGGCAGACGAGGTGAAGACGACCAGTATCCGTGGCACGGTCATCCTGAACGGCAAGCCGCTGGCCGGCCGCATCCTGTTTCATCTCGACAAGGGGCAGTTTGTCGGCGCAAAACTTGACGAGGAGGGGCGATTCACAATCGACCGGGTGCCGCTCGGCGAATGCCAGGTCACGATCGAAGGGAAAGGCGTGCCGGAAAGCTATGCCTCCGAAAAACTGTCGGCACTCAAAGTGAAAGTCGCCGAAGGCGACAATACATTTGGTTTTGAACTTGCGTCGGATTGAATCCGGCGGCTACTGCGTCCGGTTCGCCCGTCGCCGTGCCGCCCTCTGCGAATTGCCGATGTCCGGCTTGTCCTCCGCCGGCAGGAACTTCGCCAGATCCTTCTTCGTCGCGGCGTACTCCGGGTCCTGCGCCAGGTTCGTCCACTCGTTCGGGTCGGCCGTTTCGTTGTAGAGTTCTTCGTCGCCGTTCTCGTAGCGGATCAGCCGCCAGCCCTCGCTGCGGATCGTGTGGTTCTTGAACCGGTACGTTGTCATCGCCGGTGTGTCCCACGCAGCGCCCGGGTCGGCCAGCAGCGGACGGAGGCTCGGCCCTTCGACATGCTTCGGCTTCTCGATGCCGCACAGGTCGGTCAACGTGGGATAGATGCTCATGAAGTCGACCGTCCGCTCGCAGACGCTCCCGGGTTTCGTCACGCCGGGGACGACCCAGAGCAGGGGAGACCGCGTCGCCTCTTCCCACAGGGCGAACTTGCGCCAGTGGTGCTTTTCTCCAAGATGCCAGCCGTGGTCGCACCAGAAGCATAAGATCGTGTTGTCCCGATAGGCCGATTTCTCCAGGG
>CAZWGW010000009.1:24377-26140 GCA_964633565.1 uncultured Planctomycetaceae bacterium | reverse complement strand
GATCCCGAGGCGGCGCTCCGGCCGGGGCGCGTGCTCGGGCACTACCGCATCCGCCGGCAGCTTGGGACGGGTTCGTTCGGGAACGTATTCGAGGCGTGCGACCTGCGACTCGAGCGGCCGGTGGCGCTCAAGGTGCTCAAGCGCTACGCCGCCGAGTCGCGCCAGGCGCTGCTGCACGAGGCGCGGGCGGCGGCACGGCTCAATCATCCGCACGTCTGCACGATCTACTCGGTCGACGAAGAGGAGGGGCTGCCGGTGATCGTCATGGAGCTGCTCGACGGCCGGCCGCTGTCGGAGACGATCGCCGCCGGCATCGAGGGGCCGCGCGCGCTCGATGTCGCGCGGGCCATGGCCGCGGGGATGGCGGCGGCGCACCTGGCGGGGATTGTGCATGGCGACCTGAAGCCGGCGAACGTCATGCTGACGGGCGACGGGCGAGTTAAGGTTCTCGATTTCGGACTGGCGGGGTGCCGCGGAATGCGTGGCGTGGCGTACGGGAAACACGGAGGCACAGAGACGGAGCAGGGTGCGTCGGCCGACTCGACGTTGATTGTGGCGGAGCAGGGCGATGCGGCCGGCACAAAAACGCCGACGCTGTCGGGTACTCCGGCGTATATGTCGCCAGAACAGGCGGTGGGATCACCGGCAACCGCCGCGTCGGACGTGTTCTCGCTGGGACTGGTGCTGTACGAGATGCTGACGGGCCGGCGCGCCCTGGGGGACGAGTCGCCGCTGCAGACCGTCCTTGCACTGCGCACGCGCGACTTGGCGGAGGAACTGGCACCGGGTGTCGGGCCCGCGCACCGGGCGCTCGTGCAGGCGATGATGGATCGCGATCCCGCGCGGCGGCCGACGATGGCGGATGTGGCGGCGACGCTCGAGCGGATGGCCGCGGGGTGACGCCAGGTGCCGCAGGTTGAATTCTTGGGTCGACAACAAAACGGACAGACTGGCAATTCGTCCTACGGGGCTTCGCCGATATCGATCGTCGTCACCGGCTCGCCGGTCGACGCCTTGAGGATCTGTATCTGCCGGGTCGTACAGCCAGCGACGAGCATGCCGTCGGGAGAAACGGTGACGCCGTAAGGTTCGCCAGTCGCCCCGTCGCGGGACCAGAGGACCTTGCCGTTGTCCATCCGGCGCATCTGAATCACGCTGACGACCAATCCCGGTTTGTTGGGCGCCGCCGTAGTGCCCGTGGCGAACGAGTCGCCTGCCGGGGTGATGCTGGCCGAGCGGAAGTAGTCGCACTGATTCACCTCGATCCGTCGAGCCGGCTGGTCAAACGCCAGATCGACGACCCAGAGCTTGCCAGTCGGCCGGCACGATCGGGGTCCGGTCGGCACGCAAACACCCCCCGCAATGAGCAGCTTTTTCCCGTCGCGAGTGAAGTCGAGCGCCGAGGCAAATCCAGGTTCAAACGGGACGCTTCGCACCAGCCGCCAGTCGCCCACATCGTACAGTTCGACAACCGCCTTCGCATTGGGGCCTCGGTCTCTGGGTTTTCGGGCCAGCGCGATGTGTTGCCCGTCGCCGGAATACGCGGTGCACGAAACGCCGGTCTCCTGGTAATCCAGGGAGTGAAGCAGTTGACCGTTGTCGACGTCCCACAGTCGCACTTCCCCGCTGGCGGGACGACCGCGAGGGGAGATCGTCCCGCTGCTGACCAGCATTGCGCCTTCCGGCGAAAAGTCGAGATCGAGCACCCTATGACCGTGCCCCTCGAGTTCCTGGACCGCCTGCGTCGCGCCCATCTGCAAAAG
>CAZWGW010000009.1:16786-24367 GCA_964633565.1 uncultured Planctomycetaceae bacterium | reverse complement strand
CGCCATCGCGCTCGCCGGCTGTGACAAGGGAGGGACACCGTCGTCCCCGCCCACAGCAAAGAGTTCGGGAGAAACAGGGGAACATGCAACGGTGCGGACCAACAAGTCGGAAGCATCGAGACGCTGGATCAGTTTTCCAGTGACCACGTCATGGACCCGGACCGCGTCGCCGCCCGTCACCACGGCTGATCCATCGCAGGTAAAGTTGAGGTCCAGCAGCATGACGGAGCGCGGCTCCACCACCTGGCCGTCCGGCTCGGGGACTTTCTCGGTTGCCTCCTGGGCGGCGGCCGTTGAAGACAGGACGAGCGCGACAAGGATTGCCACGCATGAGATATCGACGCGCGTCAGGGAAGTTGATGCCATGACGTTGTCCTTAAATCCGGGCCACTGAACAGTCCGTCCTACGGGGCTTCGCCGATATCGATCGTCGTGACCGGCTCGCCGCTCGACGCCTTGAAGATCTGCACCTGCCGGTCGGTGCAGCCGGCGACGAGATCGCCGTCCGGAGAAACGGCCACGCCGTTGGGATCGCCGACCTCGCCATCCCGGGACCAGACCACCTCGCCGGTATCGAGCCGGCGGACCTGAATCATGCTGACCAGCGCCTGTTCTCCCGGCCTGATCCGCACTTCGGCCGTGCCGGTGGCGAACAGGTCTCCACCCGGCGTAATACGGGCGGTGCGGAAGTAGGAGGGGGGATCGGCATCGATCCGCCGGGCCGGCTGATCGTCGGCCAGGTCGACGACCCAGATCTTGCCCGTCGGCTGGCACGAACCGGGCTGGAGCCGCACACAAATGCCCCCCACAATCAGCAGCTTGCTGCCGTCCGGCGTGAAATCGAGGCCGAGGGCAAAGCCGGGCTCAAACGGGATGCTTCGCACAAGCCGCCATTCGCGGATGTCGTACAGTTCGGCGATCGCCGTGGATTTGGGGTCGCCGTCCTTGGGATTCCGGGCGATAGCAAGGTGCTGCCCGTCGGCGGAGTATGCGAAACAGGAGATGCCGAAGTCCGCGAATTCGAGGGAGTGCAACAATGTGCCACTGTCGACGTCCCACAGCCGGACGTCGCCGCGGGCCTTCCGATCGGCGGAGTACTTCGTGCCGCTGCTGACCAGTTGCGTGCCGTCCGGGGAGAAGGCGAGGTCCAGCACCATCTGGCCGTCGCCCGGTAATTCGCGGATCGGCTCATCCGCGCCGACGCGGTACAGGCCGATCGCGCCGTCGTTTCGACCGACCGCGAAGAGTTCGCGTGATACGGGGGAGCAGGCGATGCTGCGGACCTGTTCCGGGGCCTGGAATTCCTGCAGCAGTTTGCCGGTGGCGATGTCATGCACGCGGACTGCATCGCCGCCGGTCACGAGCAGTGATCCGTCGCGGGAGAAGTCGAGGGCCAGCAGCATGACCGGGCGATCCACCACCGTGCCCGGTGCATAGGTTGTCGCCTGCCGGTCCTGCGCGAATACACTGCATATCAGGAGCAGGTCGACGACCAGTGACAGGCGGGAGATGGCGACGAACGATCGGCTGGTCGATGCCAATTGCGTTCTCCTGAACCTCGAACGAAGTCGGATGAGACCCGCGCTCATTCAGCGGGCTCACGCCCGCCGCTCGCCAGGGGAGATCGTTTTCCACGAGTGTGTTTCGGCCGCCTCCAGAATAGCGAGATTTACCCGTAGTGTCTGTATTGCCTCGTCGATCGTGCAGGCGACGGGGGCTTTCCCCTCAATCGCATCGAGCATCGTCGCCGCCTGGCGGATGAACAAGTCGTCCCGTTCCAGCGTGAACGCCGCGCGATCCTGCCATGCTTCTCCCGGATTGATCGCCGCCATCCAGCGGCAGTTGTGCGATTCAAACCGGACAGTGCCCCCCGCGCAGACGACGGTGATCGTGGACTCATTCGGCGCCTGGTGCTGATTCAGGCTGTACGACGCCATGACGATTCCGTGGCGGGCGATGACGTGTACGGTATCCTCGACCGAGACCCCATCCAGCCGCAGATGCTCCGCATCGGCCGCGACGTGCGTCACCGGCCCGACGAGCCACTCGACCGCGTTGATGAGGTGCGTGAGCGCATCCTGGATGGCGCCGCCGCCGGTCGCGCGGTCCCGGTAGTAGATGTCGCGGTACGCCGGGCGGTAGAGCGGGAAATGCTGGCCCGACTGCACGACGACCTGCAGCGGCGCGCCGAACTCCCCTGCGGCGATCACCTGCCGCATCTGCCGCAGCGCCGGATGGGCGCGGTAGACGTAGGCGACGCCGGCCGTGCGCGCGTGCGCGTGCAGAGCGGCGTGCAGTGTGTCGATCCCCTCCAGCGACGTGCTGAGGGGCTTTTCGATGAGGACGTGTGCGCCCGCGGAGACGGCTTGTATCGCCTGCGGGAGGTGCAGGTGTGCCGGCGTGCAGACAACCACAAGCTGCGGCTTCGCGGCGAGCGCGTCATTCAGATCGGAGTACGTCGCCGGCAACGCGTATTGTGTGCCGACGCGTTGCCGTACGTCCGCATTGATCTCGCACAGTGAGACGTCGGCGCGGCCGGTCCGCTGGAAGCACCGGACGTGCCGTTCGCCGATCGATCCGCCGCCAACCACCAGGACGCTGTGTTGCACGATGGGGTTCCGATTGTCGAGACTGCGTTGAAATGGATCAGGAAGCCAGGAGCGCGACGAGAGCGGGATCAGCCGGCTGACGCCCGCCGCTCGCCGGGTGAGGTGTATCGCGCGAGACGATGGGCGGGAAGAGTGCGATGTCGATGATGCTCGATCCGGGTGAATGCCGTCATCGCCAGCAGCGGCTGTGTGCGTTCATGCAGTCGGCGCGGATCGACCGCGCCCTGTTCGTACTGCCGGAGCACGTACAGTGGCTCACCGGTTTCCGGCCGCACCGGCTGATGGCTGCCGCGGGGTTCCTGGATGCCGACGGCTATTGCGTGCTGGCCGCACCGAACGAAGCGCCGCCGGGAACGGCCGCTGACGACGTGCGCACGTTTACGGCGCAGTCGTGCGCCACACTGCGGCAGGACCAGGCGTACGGCGCGGCCGCCGTGCTGTGGGATGCGGCGTCAATGCGGCCGGCGGTGAGCAGTCTGGGGCTTGAGTTTTCGGCCTGCGGACCGTGCCATGAGCGGCTGCGCAGCGGAGCGCGGGGCGTCAATATCGAGCCGGCGCTGTGGCAGTTGCGGCGGCGCAAGCACGCCGACGAACTGGCGCTGATCGGCCGCGCCGTCGGCTGCACCGAGGCAATGTACCGCACGGCCCGGGAACTGATCGAACCGGGGATCACGGAACTGGAATAGCATAACCGGCTGTACGCCGCGGCAGTCGAGACAGCGGGAGAGCCGCTTACCCATCCGCTGGGGAACGACTTCCAGTGCAACTCCGCGGGTGGACCGCCGCGCAACCGCCCGGCGCGCGGAGGCGAGCTGTACATCCTCGATCTCGGACCGTCGTACCGCGGGTATTACGCCGACACCTGCCGTACGTTCTGCGTGGCCGGACGTCCCACCGATGAGCAGCACCGCGCGTGGGAGGCCATTGCGCGCGTGCTGAAGTTCGTCGAGCAGACGGTGCGGCCCGGAGTCGGCTGCCGCGCACTGTACGAACAGGCCCGGCAGATGCTCGACGCCGAGCGGCCGGGGGCGTTCTTTCATCACCTGGGGCACGGGTTCGGGCTGTTTCCGCATGAGACGCCGCACATCAACCCCCACTGGGACGACGTGTTCGAGGAGGGAGACGTATTCACGGCCGAGCCGGGGCTGTATGGACCGGGGCTCAAGGCGGGGATCCGGCTGGAGCAGGATTATCGCGTGACGGCGGACGGCGTGGAGCGGTTGACGGCATTTCCGCTGGAGCTGTAGCTGAGCGTCCATACATAGCGAACGACATGCTCGAATTCCTCAGACGTTGTCTCGGCAAGAAATGCACGGCACCGTCGCTCGATTCGGTACGATTTGACACAACGTCGTTCGAGTTTGGCGGAGAGCCCGAGCCCGGTCGCGTCCGAGTGTGGTTCACACCGCAGGGAGATGGACTGGGGCTCTTTCTCTTCGCAGTCCCGCCCGATCTCCCCGCGGCCAACGACCTCAATCTTCTCAGCGACTTTTACATACGCGGACTGGAACCATCCGGAGGTCGCCTTGTCGACATTTCGATCCTGCGAGTTGGCGGCACCTCGCTGATCAAACTGATTGTGAAGAACCCGCAGCAGCCCTCTGGAATGACATACGTTGGGTCTCTCACCATTCCATTCCGTGATTTCAGTTTTGTGTTCAAGGTGCAGTGCGCTGAGCAGAGTCCGACTGGTATGCGCGACGCGGTGTTACTGAACCGCTCGCCCATTTCTGGCGATGAACCTGACACTGAGCCGGGAGCCTTTCCGCCGCCAGGCTGGAATCCCGATGCGGAGGAGTTTGACGCTGAGTTTCCAGATCATCCACTGTCGCGTGCGCGCACTGTGTTGCACAGGGTCACAGAGACTCTGTTCGTCGAACCTGATGTCGCCGCAATGCCGGCGTTTCGATTACCCGATGCGGCAAGGTGAAATGAAGCCGAGTTGCATCGGCCTCGTCAGTCGCCTGTTTCAGTCCAGCAAGTCTGCAGTACGATCACGCACCGGAGTATTCTCCTCGGCGCGGCAATTCTTGAGCCGGAATCCGCCGTCGACGACGAGCACCGACCCGGTGATGTAGTCGGCGTCGTCGGAACAGAGGAACACGGCGGCCTTGCCGATGTCGGAGGGCGTTCCGAGGCGTCCCCACGGCAATCGCCGCCCCTCCTCGGCAATGACGTCGGAGCTGAACGTCGCCCGTTCGCCCGGCGTGTCGATCCAGCCCGGCTCAAGCACGTTAACGTTAATGCGGTGCACCGCCAGTTCGGTGGCGATCGTACGGGCCAGATGATTGAGGCCCGCCTTCGACGCGTTGTAGGGTGCACTTCGCGCCATCGGCATTTCGGCCTGCACGCTGGAAATGAACACGATCCGGCCGCCGCCCCCCTGCGCCACCATCCTCCGGGCGACGAGCTGGCTGACGTGAAAACCGCTCGTGAGCGTGCCGGCGATCGTCCGCTCGAACATTTGCGGATCATATTCAAGGAAATCGCCGCGGACTGAGAACGCCGGGTTATTGACCAGCAGGTCGATGCGGCCGTACGCTTCGATGGCGCGCTCCACCAGTTGTTCGCACCCGGCGCGCGTGAAAATATCCGCTTCGATGGCCGCGCATTGACTTCCGCCGCGTAGGAGTTCGTCCAGCGTACCGGCAAGGTCCGGGCTGCCGGGGCGGTCGTTGAGGACGACGGTCGCGCCCGCGCGAGCCAGCTCGACCGCACATCCCTTGCCGATGCCGCGACCGGCGCCGGTCACCAGCGCGATCTTGCCGGTCAGTTTCATGTCGATTCCCGTTTCGCCGCGACCTGCTGAAACTCGGCGCCGCACTCCCGGAGCAATTGCAGCATTGCTCCGTAATCTCCGCCGCGGGCGAGGATCTGCGCACCGCGGTCGGCGAATTCCTGCAGTTGCTCGCGGCTCGACACGGGGATCCCCCACGCCTTGCGGTGGCGATGCGCGGCTTCGGCGACACAGCGGCAGCAGTCATCGAGGCTCGGCGCGTCCGGCATTTGCCGCAGTCGCAGCGACAGGTCGCCGGGGCCGACGAACAAACCGTCCACGCCGCGCACGGCCGCGATCGAATCGACGATTTTGACGGCCTGCGGCGTCTCAATCTGTACGACGAGGAACGTTTCGCGGTTGACGTGGGCGACATAATCGTCGGCGGAGTGCTGGTAGAAGTCGCCGTCCAGCCCTGCGCCGTCGAGGCCGCGGTTGCCGATCGGCGGGTATTTCACTGCTTCGACGAGCATTTCGGCCTTTTCGACGGTGGAGACATGGGGCACCATCAGGCCGGCCGCGCCGTCTTCGAGGTAGCGATACAGCCGGCCGCGCTCCGTTGTCGACGGCCGGACCATGATGTCAATATCGAACAGATGGCCGTACGCGATGAGCGCCTGGACCTGATGGTCGTCGAGGTGGCGGTGTTCCAGGTCGAGCCAGATGCAGTCGAAGCCGTTGACTGCCGCGTGCTGGATGAACGCCGGCATGTAATGGCCGAGGCTGCACATCCGCACGACCTGTCCGGAGCGGATGCGGGCGAGTGTCTTGCTGCGTCTCACAAAAGGGCCTTTCGAAGGGGGATGCGCGGCACGGAGTGACGCGACTACTTTGTTGCTTCGTCCGAATAGAACCAGCTTATCGGCAGGGACCGGAAACGGGACGAGTACTGGTTGGTTCCGGCGTCATTGTCCCAGTAGGTCAGCAGAACGCGGTCCTGCACGAACAGGATGCTGGTGTAAGCGTAGGTGTGTGTGGGATCGGATTCCAGGTTCCGGACGCGCTGCCAGGTGCGGCCTTCGTCGGACGAGATCGCAGCCGTGAGCGGCGTGCGCGCGCCGCCGTGTCCCGCGCCTTCCACCCAGGTGTTGTTCCAGACGAGCAGCAGGTCGCCCGTGGCCGGAATGCGGCGGATGGTGGCCGGAGCTTCCGGGGCCTGGATGCCGAGCGAGACGGCTCCGCTCCAGGTGTCGCCGCCATCATCGGAATAGCTGGCGCCGATGTAACCGAGTTGCGAACGGAGGATCATCATCAGTCTGCCGTCCAGAAGCTCAATCACCTCCGGTTCCATTGCTCCGCGTTTGGGAAGGTCGACCTTCCCTGTGCCGGCCCGCCACGATTGGCCGCCGTCGTCGGACAGATAGCAGTGCGCAACAAAGTGGTTCACCTTCCGCACGTCCGCGGTCGATGACGCCGGGACGATGAGCCGGCCGGTGGAAAGTTGCGCGACGCGGTCGTTGTTGACGACGTGGTAGCCGGGATCGACGGTGACGAGCACGGGATCACTGAAGGTGTCGGCTTCGTCCGACGAGAAACGGACCCAGGCGTGGAGGTCGTCAAAGGCGTCTTTCTGCAGATAGAACAGCGCGATCGTGCCTGGCGGCGCCGGCGCGGCAAGGCGGCGGAGCGTGACGCTCATCACGTTCTGTTTGCCCGTGTTCTCCTGCAGGACGCGCGGCGGCCCCCACGTGCGGCCGCCGTCCGTCGAGCTGCGGGCGACGATGTGTGCGGTTGCGAAATCGTTGCCGTCCCCGCCGAACTCGGTGACCGCGAAGAGCAGCGCCCCGTCACGCAGGCGGATGACAGAGCCTTCGGTGTAACGCGGATGTTCGGCTGTCGCGGGAAACGGAATAACGGAGATCTCCTGGCGACGATCAGCCGGCGGTTGTGCGAGCGCCAACAAGGCGTGGGCGGCGCGGATCCGCACGTCCGCATGTACATCATCAAGAAGTTCGATGAGTCGATCCGTTGCCTCCACGACGCGCGCATCGACTGCGAACTCACACGCATACGTGCGGACGGCTGGATCAGAATCAGACAGATTGCGGATGAGTGCGGCACGGCCCTCCCGGTCGTCGAGCGCCGCCAGGGCGTGTTCGTAGTAGGCGCGGGTCAGCGGGTCGTCGGAAACACCGGCCTTCTCCCGCAACGTGGGCAGATCGGATGCGTCGCCCACCCGCGCCAGCACCCAGGCGC
>CAZWGW010000009.1:0-16776 GCA_964633565.1 uncultured Planctomycetaceae bacterium | reverse complement strand
CACGACTGACTTCAGGAGCAGCCTCTTGCAACTGCTGCCGCACGCCTGCCAGGACCTGTCGGTTGCCGCACCGCGCCAATGCCGCGGCCGCCATGATTCCGTGCGTGGGCGTGTCAGGCTGCGCGACCGCGCGGCGCAGCGCGGCGCCGTCGCCGATTTCGTAGACCTTATACAGGCTCTCGGCCGCGTGCGTATGTCCGTGAGGGTTCCGGCTGACCAGCACGTCGAACAGGACTCGCAGATGACTCAGGTCTCCTGCGCGCACCAGTTCGCGGGCGAGGCCACAGCGTCGCTGGTCGTCGGTCTCGGAGTCGAGCCTGGGAGCAAGGAATGACCGCACTTCGTCGCCATGCCCGGCGACGCTGAGCCCCTCGGCGGCGTGCATTGCCGGCCAGAACCCGTCGCCGCGGAGGCCCTCCCGCAGGACCGTGAGGCAGCGCTCGCGGCGGTCGTCGTTGAGCTCGATCGCCCCGGCGGTGCGGGGATTGTCGGCGTACATGGTCTGCGTCGGCAATACGAAACCAGACACAATCCAGATGAGGACCAGGACCGGGTGTGCTGCGGGACGGCGTCTGTTCATGGCGTGCGCCTGCGGTGTGTGCGCCAACGGACAATGTTGCCGCACAGAATCACAGGGACTTGCGCGCGGTGCAACTGAACGGAATTCGATCAACGCCGCATCCCGCCGGCATGCAGGCAGCGCCGTCGACGCCGTCGCCTACGTTGAATCGGCAGAAGGGTCCGGCGTCGCGGCGGCCATGCGGTCGGCGACGGCCGTGTCGATGAAGAGCTGCGAAGCGTGATACATCAGCATGGGAAAGACGGCAAACGGCAGACCGTAATTCGCGAACGTGTTGGCGATCGAGACGCCGATCGGGAGGGTCTTCTGGCTGGCGGCGAACGTGACGGCAATGCGGTCCGGCCAGGAAAACCCGGCGGCGCGAGCGCCGGCTGCCGCGACGAGCATCGCCAGCAGGTGCAGACCGATGCACGAGCCCCAGACGAGCAGGAGCGCCGCAATGCCTCCGACGGCGCCGGCGCCGTCCCGCACGCGCGGGCCCCCCTTGATGGCCGTCAGCAGCACGATCGTCAGGATGCAGCCCTGCGCCATGACGCCCATCGCCGTCTTTCTCCGGTCAGCGACCGCCGCGCCAAGGGGCAGCAGCCGGCAAAGCTGCCCCGCCGTGATCGGGAGCAGCGCGGAGACGATGAGGTCCCACATCATGTCGGCGACGTCGAGCGCCACCACCGGACCGCCGGCGCCCCGTCCGGACGACAGTGCGAGATTGAGCCAGACGGGCGTGACCAGAAAGCAGGCGCCGTTCGTGAGCAGCGTGACCAGCAGTGACACTGCGTCATTGCCGCCGGCCTTTCGCGTCCACATCGAGGCGGCCGCCATCGTCGAGGGCACGCTGGCGGCAATCATCAGTCCCGCGGCAAAGTCCGGGGTCAATTGCCACCATGTCAGCGGCCAGGCCGCCAGCGGCACGAGAACAAACGTGACGCTCGTCGCCCAGAGGACTGGGCCCGGACGGCGGAGCGACGCCCAGAGCTGGCGGTTGTCGAGCGTCACCGACATCAGGAACAGCACCACGATCGTCAGCACCGTGCCGGTATGCGGCCCGATGGCCGACACCAGCCGCTCGAATTGCGCCGGCGGAAGCGCGGCGCCAAGCCATAATCCCCCCGGGATCACGGCCAGCAGCGAGATCAGGAACCAGCGTCGGGTCAGCCAGCGTTGCATGAATGTTGTTTGACCTCGACGCTCACCTGTTCGTCCCGGGCGGGGGTCACATCGGGCCGGGACTGCCAGCGCCGAATCAGGAATGAGTCCCGCGCCGACAGTGCGCCACTGGCGGAGGCGTCACTGAGGGTTTGCACCGCGGCCTGATACTGCCCCTGCCGGGCCAGGCACAGCGCCTGCAGGAACGGGATCGAATCGAGCCAGACGCCGGTCGGATGCGTCTTCTGGTAGAGCTTCGTATTCGCCAGGGCGCCGGCGTCGCGGCCGAGTTCATACTGGCAAATGGCGATCCAGTAACTGGCATCATCGGCCGCAGCTTCGTTCACTGCTTCCCGGAGTTCGCCCGTATTGGAGGAGCGGATCGCGCCGTACGAGATCAGCGCATCGGACAGGTCGCCGCGAAGGTGTTGCACGCGGACGTATCGGAGCGGCTGCTGCGACTCGCCGATGATATTCACCGCTTCGCCTTCCCCCACCGGCTGTTTGCGCATGATTCGCGGGCCGTGCAGGATGTCCATCCGTTCGCGGAGAGCCGGCGCTGTTTCGCCGCCGTTTGCATGGAATGCCGCTGTCTGTGTCTCTGAATAGTCCCAGACGTGCACATCGTCTGGCGACCAGGGCCCGCTTCCGCCCGCCTGTCGGACCCGATCCAACAGACCGACATTGCGCGTCGGGGATGCTGCCAGACCGTCAAACAGCAATGCGGGGTAATCCTCCGGCAATGCCGACTGCAGCGACGCCATGCGACCGGCGCTCAGCGTGGCTTGCGTTATGACACGAACGGTGACCTGCTGCAGGCGTTCGGCCGTCAGTGGATAGTCGGGGCCGTCCGGCTGGTCGAGTTGGCGGAGCAGCCCGTCGTTCGACCGGACTTCGGCCAGCGTCGCCGGAAGGCCCACAAGGATTGCATCCTGAGCAGCATCTCCCGCGCCCGGAATCGGCAATCCGATCCGGGGGTCAAACAGGTAGGTTCCCTGCTGCAGGATGGCTCCGACGAGAAAGTCGTGGGACGGGTTCACCTCGTCGGACGCACGCGGTTCGACAAGGACGCAGTCGATGCTCAACTGCCGCAGGATCTCGGCAAAGACCCACGCCCGGTCGGCCGGGGTCCCGCGGCCCAGCAGGAGCACTTCGAACGGTGTCAGCGGCTCTTCTGCCGCGCCGCCGACGCGCAGTGCGATGTGACGCGTCGTCAGGTTGAACGCTGAGACGCAGCGGTCGACATCCTGCTCGTCCGAGTTGGCGATGTGCCGGGCGATGGCACGGAACAGCAGGCAGTTCCGGATGTGGGCCGCATCGCGCTGATCGAAGCTCTCCGCGGCGGCAACGTCGGCTGCCGTCGCGCCCAGGAGTTTCCGCACCAGTTCCAGTTCGGCGGCTGATGTCAGGTCTGCACCATTCGGTTTCTGATCGGCCCACCAGAAATTGAGGTCGTTCACCTGACTGTCGGGATCGGAGCTGACACCGAGCCGCTCCGGACGCAGGCCGTCCAGAGTGCTCTGCAGTTGCCGCTGCAGGAGCGCCGCGGCAGTGACTTCCGGGCTGACGGAAATGGTATTGCCGGGCTCGGCCGGTTCGTTGCCGCGTCGACTGAACGCAAGCCCCACAATCACGAACACGATCACCAGACCGGCGCCGATCCAGACCAGTCGCCGCCGCTGCCTTGCAGTATCGGGCATGTCAGACATCGCTCGCCTCCCCGTGCATCAATGACGGTAAATGAGATGAATGGACTTCACACCGGAGATCGAAACAATCGCCGCCGCTTCGCGCCCGGCAGGCCGGGGCGGAGCGATGGAAAATGGATTACAGGCTGTTCACCAGCTCCCGGAAGCGGACCAGTTCGGCCAGGAACTCTGGCACTTTCGCCAAGGGAATCATATTCGGTCCGTCGCTCAACGCTCGGTCGGGGTCGGGATGTGTCTCCAGAAAGACCCCGTCGCAGCCGGCGGCAACGGCGGCGCGGGCCAAAGGGACGATCATCTCCCGCGCTCCACCCGTCGTGGCGCCGCCGGGCCGCTGCACACTGTGCGTGGCGTCAAAGATGACGGGACAACCCAGCGCGTGCATGATCGGGATGCACTGCATGTCGTTGACGAGCCGCCCGTATCCAAACGTCGAACCGCGTTCTGTCAGCAGCACGTTGGGGTTGCCGGCCTCTTCGCACTTGCGAACCGCGTGTACGACGTCCTCCGGCGCAACGAACTGCGGCTTCTTGACGTTGACCACGCCGCCATGCCGCGCGGTGGCCTCGGCGGCGGCCGCCACCAGGTCCGTCTGCCGCGCCAGAAATGCCGGGATCTGCACGATGCGACAAACCTCCGCGGCGGGCATCGCCTGCGGCGGCCAATGGATATCGGTTGTGATCGGCAACCCGGTCTTGTCCCGGACGCGGGCCAGGATCTCGAGCCCCCGTTCCAGGCCCGGTCCGCGGAAACTCTGGATGCTGGTCCGATTGGCCTTATCGAAACTGGACTTGAATACCAGTTGCCAGTTGTTCCGTGACGCCAGTTCGGCCAGTTCGCCGGCGACGCGCAGCACCAGCTCTTCGCTCTCAATCACGCACGGCCCGGCGATGAATAACAGCGGTTCACGGGGCCCGCAGCGGAACTTGTCAATCACGACCGGACAGTTGGGCACGGAGACTCCTTGACGCTTGTCGTATGACCGGCCGGATGCCGTCACGGCGGGTCGGTACACCCGGATTCAATCGGGAACAAATAATTGTGCCGCTGCCGGCTCGACGGTGATTTCGCTCGGCGTGTACCCGGCGGGATCGCCGTCGGCCTGGACGGGAATCGGCACGTCCGATTCCAGGCGGATGCGGCGAACCCGGAGGGCGGTGACGTCGGGCCGCGTGTCGTGGCGCCCCATCGCCACCAGCCACACGTAGCGCAGCATATCGAATGTCGAACCGCGCTGGAACACGCGGACGTCGAGGAGCCCGTCGTCCCCCCGGGCTGTCGGCGCGAGGCCGAGCCGCAGCGCGTAGGCCGGCAGGTTCGCCACAATCACCAGTTTTCCCGCGACAGGTCGCGGGCCATCGTCCGCGAAAACGCGGATTTCGGGATACCGGTAACTACGCAGCGTGCTGCAGATCGGTTGGACGTAATGCAGCCGGGTGATGTGTCCCGAACGCCGGGCATGCGCCCGATGGATCACTTCAGCGTCGAACCCGAAACTCGCCATGATCGCAAACCGCCGCGTGCCGATGCGGCCGAGGTCCAGCGGCTGCAAACGACCGTGCGCCACCACGGCGGCCGCTCCGGCGCCGTCCCGCGGAATCCGGTATTGTCGCGCCAGCAGATTCTCCGTCCCGAGCGGCAGAATCCCGACCGGGACGCCGGGATGGCGGTTGATGAGGTCGAGCACGGTCCCGTCGCCACCCGCGGCGACGACGCCGTGCAACCCGTGACGGAGTTCGGGATCGGAGAGCGCCTGGTCGAGCATGCCGCGGTCGGAGTACAGGCGGGGTCGGAGCCCGTGCCGGCGCAGTTCGGCGATGAAATCGAATAACGAGCGCCGTCGGCCGGACCCGGACAGGGGATTGCGTTGAATGGCCACCCAGCGGGTCGATGTTGGCATGCAGGACCGTTCGTCAGGTTCGATCGGACCAGAGATCACACAACGTCGCCAGGACGTCGTGTCCGCCGCTGCCGCTCCGGTCCACACGCACGGCCCGGATGCCAAGCCGCCGCGCCCCCTCGACGTCATTGACCGGATCGTCGCCGACCATCAGCAACTCGTCCGGGCCGCATTGACAGGCGTCGAGCAACGCCCGATAGAACGGAGCACCCGGCTTGCGGCAGCCGATTTCCGACGAAATCAGACGCACGGTCGCCGGCGCCAACTCCGGTTTGCCGTCACAGATCGCGTGCAACCGGACATCAAAATTGGACGCGATCGCCAGCCGGAGGCCGCGGCGCTGCGCTTCGGCGAACGTTTCTTCGACGTCCGCAAAGCAGGTCCACGATTGTGGTCGGGCAAAGTACGCGAAGAGTTCCTCGAAGCAGGCCGCCGGGTCGGAAACGTCGGGGAGCACGTCGGCGACCACGTCGCTCCAGAAGCGGCGTTCGTCCACTTCTCCGCCAACGGGTTCAGGCGTCGTCACGGTCTGAAATGTGACCTGGTCACCCATCACGTCGTCTGCCGGGTTCCAGGCCGCTGAACGGCGCCGGAACGCGTCGCGAAATCGACCGCGAATCTCCTCCGCCTTGAACTGAGATCCATGGCGACGGCCGACGCGATAGTAGGCAATGTGGACGGGAGGATCGGCGAAGATCAACGTGCCGACGGCGTCGAAGGCGAGGCAGCGAATACCGGAATCGACTGGCATGAAGGCAGGGGGCGAGGCAAGATGTTTCGCGTCACGGAGTGACGCGACTACGTTGATTCGTCGACGGCCGCTGGTGCCGGTCTTTCGAAGACGATCACATGCTGGCGGGGAAGTTTGCGGATCGTCTCCTTGAATTTCAGGCCGAATTCCGGCAGGTTCGCTTCCTTCTTCACCTGGACCTCCGACATCTTGTGGACCTCCTTGATCGGCACGGTCGGGTCTTCCTTCCGGTATTCGACAAACGCGATCCGGCCCCCCGGTTTCAGCGACTTGGAGATTTCCCGCAGCATCTCGTAGGGGAAGTCGAACTCGTGGTACACGTCGACCATGACCACAAGGTCGACGGATTCCGGTTTCAATCCGGGGGACTTGTTGGTGCCGAGCACCGGCTCGATGTTTGTGATGCCGCGTTCCTTGCATTTGACGGCGATGGCGTCGAGCATCTCCTGCTGGATGTCGTCCGCCAGGCCCGTCCCCTCCGCTCCGACCCGGTCGGAGATCCTCGCGCCGATGTCACCGGCGCCGGCGCCGATGTCGGCGACGACCATGCCCGGCTTCAGCGACAGGCATTCAATCAACAGCGTGAGGCGTTCCTCGCGTTCTCGTTCCGGGCGTTCGAGCCACATGATCGCCTGGTGGCCCATGACGTACGCGATCTCACGACCCATGTAAAACTTGCCAATGCCGTTGGGATCGTGGTCGGCGCGGAACTCGTAGCGCGAGTCCGCATCGAGTTCGGGTCGTGCTGGCGCCGGGTTCCGGTCTTCTGCCAGGGCCGAAACTGCCAGCAGGGCACAGGCGGGCGGCAGCAGCAGCAACATGAATCCGCAGCGGCTCCGCGGGACTTGTTGGTAATCAGCCGGTCGCATTAGCGGTTCCTCGATGTCCGGAGGAATGCGGAAGCTGCGACGAACAGGCGGGTCCATTCGGTTTTCCAACGCCCCATCGAGTTCCGCATCATCCGTCAGCGTCGCCAGCGGGAGTGCTCCGGTTTCAGCGGCCGCGACGTCCCGCCATCGGAGCTGCCACACCCGCAGGACATTATACCGGAATTTCAGATATCGGTCTCCCCGAATCCGACCCCGATCAACATGCTCTGTCATCGCGGGCCCATCGGCATCGGGACGCAACAGGATCGCAACGCTGGAAACCTCGCGAATGCGACCCGACGATCAGTCGCCCAGCCGGGCGTCGGCCGCACGGATCACCGGCATCCATTCCTCCGGAGGGACCTCGATGGCTTCCTCAATCAGGAATTTCGGAATGTCGTCCACGATCGGAAACCGCAGGCGGCACGTCGCCGAAGCGCACACGAACGACGCCCCGTCGCGCACCAGATCGGTGTGGCATCTGGGACAGACGAGTTTGACGCCGATGTCGTCGGGGAAGGGCATTTGTGTCGGTCGTGCGTCCGGAGGGATACGGCAAATCAGTCCCGATCAGAAACCGCGGGCAGCGCGGATGTCGTCCATGTTCCGCAGGTGGTAGTCGATGCCGACATAGTCGAGGAGAGAGCACAGGGCGCGCACGGCCACTCCCATCCCGTCCGGGCCGCTGAATCCGCCAAACTGGCCGCCCCCCTTGAGGTGCGGTTCCAGTTCGAGAAAAACGCCGGGCGCGCCGAGCGACTGCATCCGGGCGTTCATCTCGGGCAACCGCTGCCGCAGATCGCGGAGGATCTGTTCATGGGCCGAATCGCCGAGGTGAGCGGGCACGAAGTTCCTGAGCCGCTCTTCATCGACGACCCCCGTCCATTTCAGGTTTGGATCGACCTTGTAGTCCTTGATGTGCGCCCAGCCCATCCAGTCCCGCATGGCCTCGTACTCCCGGTAGACCTCCACCCAGTTCAGGTTCTGCGACGAAAGATTGCCGCCGTCGAAAATGCAGACGAGGTTCTTCCGTCGGGATTTCTCCGCCAGTTGGGCCAGCAGCCGCCCGTTTTGCCCGATCAGATTGGCTTCCACTTCCAGGCCGTAGGTGATCCCGTGTTTCCCGAATTCGTCGGCAATGCGCGCAATCCGCTCGGCGCCCTGGTCGACGTACTTGTGCGGGTCCTCCCCCCGCGGGTGGTAGAATGAGAAGCCGCGGATCAACCGTGCATTGAGCGCCTTCGCAACGCGGATCGTTTTCGCGACTTCGGTTTCAAGGTACGTCTCGAACGGAACGTACTTGTTATGGCTGCCGTCGTCGACGTCGAGCAATTTCACTTTGCCGAGCCGCGCGCCGATGCTGGCGACCGACATGCCGTACTGCCCGTGGATTTCCTGCAGTTGCCGCAGTTTGTCGTCGCTCAGGTCGACGACGTGCTCAACCGTCCCGGCGCCGGTCACGTCAACGAACCGCGGGCTGTAGTACTTCAGCCCGAGTCCGGCGAGGACGGCCATCTGCTCGACGGCCGTCTTGCGGTTGGCGGCCTCGTCGGCAAACGCGCTGAGGATTATGGACGGTCGTTCGGACATTGGCAGCCTCGCGTCGGCAAGTCAGGGCGGGGAATCGGATTGTGACGAGGATTATTACGTCAATCACAGCCGCTCTCCAGTCCGGAGCGGCAGGCCGCTTGCTCCCGCCGCGCGGGGCCCGATACCATTGACTCCACCAGATTGGTGCGGCCGAAGGGGAACTGTGCATGCCGATCAGATCGACGAATCGGGCGGATTACCGTCGCGGCCCCGGGGCCGCATACCGCTGGTTGCTGGCGTTCACCGTGGTGCTTGCGGCGGCCACTGTTTGCCGCGCGGACGCCACGGGGGATTACAACGTCGCGCTGGAGTTCTACAAGCAGGAGCGCTGGGATCTGGCGGCCCGCGGGTTTCGCGAGTTCCTGACGAAATACAGCAACCGGCCTGAAGCGCCCCCGGCCAGATTGTACCTGGGACAGGCGCTGGTCAATCAACGGAAATTCGACGAAGCGCGGCAGGTGTTCCGCGATTATGTCACCGCGCACGCCGCACTGTCCGAAGTCGCAGTGGCGCGGTTCCGCGTGGGAGAGTGCAGCTATTTCCTGCAGGATTACGAGGCGGCGCGACGGGAACTGGCGGACTACCTCGCCCGACATCCCGAACACGAGTTGGCACTGCGGGCGCAGCACTACCTGGGACAGACGCAGCTCCGGCTCAACGACGCCAAAGCCGCCGCGGCGACGCTGGCCATTGTCGTACAACAGTCGAAAGATGCGGTGCTCGCGGATGAGGCAAAGTACGGCCTCGCCCAGGCCCGGGAGCGGCTCGGCGAACGTGAACCGGCGGCGGCCCTGTATCGTGATTTGACGGCCCGACAGGAGGGAGCGCTTGCCGCGGACGCCCAGTTCCGGCTCGGTGCGATCGCTTTTGAGGCGAAGGACTACGCCGGCGCCGCGCGGGAGTTTGCGGCAGTCACGACCCGATTTCCGAATCATCGCCTCGTCCCGGGCGCGGAATTGAATGCGGGCTACGCCGAGTACTATCTGGACCGGATGCCGCGGGCGATCGAGCACTTTCAGAAGGCGAAACTCGATCCGGCGCACGCCGCGACGGCAGGATTCTGGATCGGGTTGTCGCACAAGCAGGCGGGAGACTTCGCGGCGGCCGCGCAGGAACTGCAGGCAGACTATGAGCGGGACCCGCAGCAACCGCTCGCCGACAAGCTGCTGTTTCACTGGGCCGACTGCGAGTTGCGGCGAGACCAGTACGCCAGGGCCCGGGAACTGTTCCTGCAGGTCACGCAGCGCTGGCCGGAAGGAGAGCGGGCCGACGACAGCCTGCATCTGGCGACGGAAGCGGCGCTCCGCGCGGGAGACCTTGCGACGGCCGACAGGCTCAATCAGCAGTTTGAGCAGAAATACGCGTCCGGCGGCCTGCGCATAGTCCAGCAATTGCTTGCCGGGCGCATTCAACTGGCCCGGGGAGACGAAGCCGCCGCGACGAACCCGGATTCGCCCGCGGCGCGGCAGCACTTCGAGCGGGCGGCCGACCAGTTCGCGAAGGTCGTCGCCAGCTCGGACGTACCGCGCACGAAGTTGCTGGCCCGCGTGCAATTGGGACGCACGTACCAGCGCTTGCTGCAGCCGCAGAAGGTCGTCGACGCCCTGCAGCCGCTGGTGCAGCAGGTCCGATCTGGAACGCAGGACCCGGAACTGACAGACGCGCTTCTGCTCCAGGGGGAAAGCCTGGCCGCGCTGGAAAAATACCCCGAGGCAGTATCCGTCGCGGAATTGTACCTTTCGCAGCCCATTGCGCCGGACAGGCAGATCGCGGCGCTGGCGATGATCGGTACTGCCCAGGCTCACCTGGGCCGGCACGATGAACTGGCGGCGACGCTCACTCGCCTGGAAACGGTGGACAAGACGTTGTCGGTTGTGCCGCGCACCTGCTACGAGGCCGCGGAGATCGCCTACGCCGCGAAACAATGGGACTGGGCGACGGAGTTGTTCCAGAAGACCGTCGCGTTCGGCCGCGATTCCGGGTTCCACGCGCCAGCCTTGTCCGGGTTGGGCTACAGCCAGCACGAAGCCGGCCGCCACGCTGAGGCGGCCGCGACCTTTGCCCGGATCGTGGAGGAGCACGCCGACGACCGGCGGCTCGCTTCAACCGCCGCTCACATGCGCGGGTTGTCGCTCCAGACAGCCGGTCAACCGGCGGAGGCTGCGGCGGCATATCAGGAGGGGCTCAGGCAGTTCGCGCTGCCGGAGGGAACTGCCGCCGGCGAGGTGGAGCTTGAGGTGGGATTCAACGCCTACCGTTGCGCCAAGGGGGCGGCGCGGGTGCATCGGGACGCGGGTGAGATCGACAAGTCGGACGCCGACTACGACGCGGCGTATCGCGAGCTGAAAAAACAGCCGGCGGACAGGCAGGGGGAACTCGACAAGCTGATCAACGAGTGGGCGCTGCTCAGCTATGAAGCCAAGAAATACGACCGGTCCGACGAGCTGTTTGCACTCCTCGTCCGGGAACGGCCCGGGAGCGATCTCGCTGATGACGCGCGGCTGTCGCTGGGAGAAAGCCATTTCTTCGCCAACCGCCTGTCCGAAGCGCGCCGGGCGTTCGAGGAATTGCAGTCAGACCCCGGAGCGGATGAGTTTGTCCAGCAGCGTGCCGGGTCGCTGCTGCTGGACATTCTGGCCGGACTGGAAGACTGGCCTGATCTGCTCAAGGCCGCCGAGTCGTTCCACGAGCGATTCCCGAAGAGTGCCAATCGACCGTACGCGCAGTACCGAATCGGTGAAGCCGCGCTGCAGAGCGGCACGGCCGATCGGGCCGTGACCGTCCTGTCGGCGCTGCTGCGGCAGCGCGGCACGGCCGGCGTGGCCCAGGCGGAATGGTTCCCCAGCGTCTCGCTGCTTCTGGCCGAGGCGCACTTTCAGCAGAAGCAGTACAAGGAGGCCGAAACGGTCCTGGCCGGGTTTCGCCGTGAAAACCCCGATTCCCCCTACCTGTACCAGGCCGACGAGATCCTCGGACGCTGCTACCAGAACCGCGCGATGTTTCCGGACGCACGGGCCGCGTTTACGAGAGTGGTCGACTCGGAATCGGGACGCCGCACGGAGACGGCAGCCAAGGCGCAATTCCATATTGCCGAAACGTACCTGATTGAAAAGAATTACGACTCGGCGCTGGCCGAGTATTACAAGGTGTACGTGAACTATCGGTTCGCCGCGTGGCAGGCGCCGGCCCTGTACCAGGCGGCGCAGTGCGACGAGAAGCAGGAGCGGTGGGCCGCTGCCGCCAGGTCGTACGAGGCGCTGATCAGGGAGTTTCCGGAGAGCGAGTTCGTGGGCCGGGCAACCGAGCGGCTCCAATTCGCCCGGGCGAAGGTCCCCGCGACGGAAGAGCCGTCGGCGTGCGGGTCAAAGTAGAGTGAGCGTCCGCCTCGCGGGGCACGAATGCCGCGCGCTGACCAGGCCGACGACGCGAGTGTGCGTTGGACGACTTCGGACGACCGTGTCAAACAGGTCCAGACGGAATATGCATCACGCGATTCCCATTTCTCACCGATGGCTCAACGCGGCCCTCTTCGCCTGGCTGACCTGCATGGCGGCGGCAACTCCTGCCGTCGCTCAATCGCCCGCGGCTGACGGCGCCGACTCGGGCGTCGTCCCCGAACTGGCGGACGAAGAGGCGCCGTTCAGCCTGTCGACATTGGTCATCGACCTGTTTTCCGCGCTCGGCGTCTGGACCATCCCGTTCGCGGCCGTCACCCTGGTCGCCTTGTGGGTGACTGCCGATCGGCTGGTCGTGTTGCGCCGCGGTCGCGTCATCCCAAAGCCGTTCGTGCAGCGCTTCCTCAAGCTGTTGGACGAGGGTGAACTGGAGCCGGGCGAAGCGCTGCAGATCTGCGAAGAAAACGACAGCCCGGTTGCGCATGTCTTTGCGCACGGCATCCGCAAGTGGGGCAAACCCAGCGTTGAAGTCGAACAGGCGATTATCGACGGCGGCGAGCGGCAGGTGAGCGCGCTGCGAAACCACCTGCGCATTCTCAACGGTGTGACCACGGTGGCCCCTCTGCTGGGCCTCCTGGGCACGGTGTGGGGCATGTTGCTGGCCTTCAAGGACATTGCCAAGCCCGGTCAGGGGCACATGGAGCAGCTTGGTTCCGACATCGCCCTCGCGCTCGTCACGACAGCGGCGGGACTCGTGATCGCGATCCCGGCCGTGTGCGTGTACCTCTTCCTGTCAGGACGCGTCGATTCGCTGGTGATGGAGATGGACGACCTCTCGCAGCGCGTCGTCCACTGTATTTCGGCGGAATCACTTGCTGAGCGGGCGTCGCGGCCGCGCCGCGTGGCCAAAGTGGAGAAACCGGCCGCGGACGAGGCCCCGGCTGCCAAGAAGCGGGCGGTCTAATCGCGACCGGCATTGACGCCGCGCTTACAATCGGGGAATGGCAACCGACGAGACTCCCCAGGGAACCGCAACCGATCCGCGGGAGAAGGTCCGCACATTTCCCACGACGCCCGGCGTGTACCTCATGAAGGACGCGCTGGCCCGCGTGATCTACGTGGGAAAGGCCGTCAACCTCCGCAGCCGCGTGGGAAACTACTTCACAACGGCGGCCGCCACGGATCGCCGGACGGCCGAACTGGTCACCGAGATCGCAGACGTAGACTATCTGGAGACGGACAACGAGGTCGACGCGCTGCTGCTTGAAGCCCGGCTGATCAAGGACATCCAGCCCCGTTTCAACCAGGAACTCAAGGACGACAAGACGTTCCCGTACCTCGAGATCGTCACCGGTGAGGACTTCCCGCGGATCGAGTTCACACGGAAGCCACGATCGAAGGGGGCGAAGCTGTACGGCCCGTTCGCCAGCGCCAAACAGCTCCGCGGTGCAATTGCGGTGCTGCAGAAGATCTTCAAGTTCCGCACCTGCGCGCTGGATATTGTAGACGGCGAGGAGAAGTGGCGCTGGTTCCGCCCCTGCCTGCTCGCCAGCATCCGCCAGTGTACTGCCCCCTGCAACCTGCGCATCAGCCGGGAAGAGTACCGTGATGACATCCGGCGGCTGCGGATGTTCCTCGACGGCAAGAAAGACAAACTGCTCGAAGAACTGCGCACCGAGATGCAGGCGGCCTCAAAGGAACTCAACTTCGAAAAAGCCGCCCGGCTGCGCGACGAGATCCAGGCGCTGGAGAACCTGAACCTCCGGGGAAACCTCGAAGACCACGTGCAGCCGGAAGTGTTCTACATCGACCCCAAGCGGGGCATGTCGGGACTGAAGAAGATCTTCAACCTGCCGATGGCGCCGCGGCGGATCGAAGGGGTCGACATCGCGCACCTGCAGGGGGGTGAGACGGTCGCCAGCGTCGTGCAGTTCATCGACGGGCTGCCGTTCAAGCACGGCTACAAGCGCTACAAGATCCGGACGGTGGACGGCGTCGACGACTTCGCTGCCATGCGTGAAGTCGTGAGCCGCCGCTTTCGCCGGCTGCAACAGGAGGGGGAGTCGTTCCCGGACGTCCTGCTGATCGACGGGGGCAAGGGCCAGCTCCACGCCGCCCAGGAAGCGCTGCTGGCGATCGGCGTCGCGCCGCCGCTGGTGATCTCACTGGCGAAACGGGAAGAAGAGATCTACGTCCCCGGCGAGGCGGAGCCGCGGCGGCTGAGCCGGCACTCATACGCGCTGCGGCTCCTGCAATATGTGCGAGACGAGGCGCACCGGTTCGCGCAGCGGTACCATCATCTGCTGCGACGGAAGTCGTCGTTTGATGAGTAGGGGTCGTCGATTCGCGGCATACGTGATTCGCGGCCGGCATCGGGCTATGATTGATGTCCACATCGCCATCGCGGGCACCCCCTCAACAGGAACCACCAACATGAGCCGCTACGTCTGTACGCTGTTCGTTACGTCACTCATTTGCCTGGCCTGTGCGGCATCGGGCCGCGCCGAAGACAAGCCCGCCGCGCCACCGACCGATCCGGCCGAGATCGAGAAACTGTGGGAAGCGTTCATCACGCCAGGCCCGGAGCACGCGCGATTCAAGGCGCTCGTCGGGGAATGGACGACCGAATCAAAGGAGTTCTCGGCCAACCCGAACGAACCGACCGTGACGCAGGGCAAAGCCACATTCAACCTCGTCCTCGGGGGCCGCTACCTGCGGCAGTCGTTCCAGGGCGAATTCAACGGTACAAAATTTACCGGCCTCGGATTCAGCGGCTACGACAACGCCGCGAAGCAGTACGTCGGCACATGGATGGACAATTTCGGCACCGGCATCCTGCACACGACAGGGACGTACGATGCCAAAACAAAAACCATGACCGAAACGGGCGACACCTCCTCCCCCCTCGGCACCATGAAGATGAAAATGGTGACGCAGGACGTCAGCGACGACAAGTTCGTATTCACCATGTACATGGTGCTCCCCGACGGCACGGAGCAGAAGAACATGGAAATTACGTACACCCGCAAGAAACCCGAATGACTCTGCGTCGCACCGAGTGGCGTGTCGTCCCTCAGGATGGCACAAGTTCGACCGCCAGCCATGCCCGGGCGTAGGCCCACCAGGTGTCGGCCGTGCGGGCCGACACGCCGAGCACGTTCGCGCACTCTTCGAGCGTCAGGCCGCCGAAGTACCGCAGTTGCACCAGTTCGGCCTGTTGCGGATATTCGCCGGCCAGCCGCGACAGCGCTTCATCGAGCGCTTCAACGTCCCCCTCCGCCGGAGAGATCGCCAGGTGATCCGGTTGCAGTTCGACCCGTCGACCGGCCCCCCTCTTGGCGGCGTTCCGGGCCCGCGCGTGATCGACCAGGATCCGCCGCATCGACCCCGCCGCGGCCCGTAAAAAATGGCTCTGTGATTCGTACGACCGGCTCCCCGTGAGCCGCAGGTAGGCCTCGTGCACCAGCGCCGTGGCGTCGAGCGTGTGGCCGGGCTTTTCATGGGCCATTTTCGCCGCGGCGAGCTTCCGCAGCTCGTCGTACACCAGCGGGAGCAACTCCGCGCCAGCCTGGCGGTCGCCGCAGTTCGCCGCTGCGAGCAGTTGCGTTACGTCGCTCATGGCGGGAGCGTTGGGATGGTTGTCGTGAGACGGTCACTTCGGCAGTTCTTCGTCGCGAAAATGCTCCGCGGGCCGGCCTGTTTCTTCGGTCATCCGCCGGACGTTCTCGACGATCACCGCTTCCGCTTCCGGCGCGAAGTATCCCGGCCCGCGGTAATACGCGCCGCGGGTTTCGTACCCGCCGTCTTCCAGGACCTGGGCGGTGGGGACGTAGCCGAAGACGTCGTGACAGTACGCGGCGGTCCACAGCCGGCCGGGACCGACGGCCCGATGGATCAGCGGGACGAATTCCCCGACGACTTCACCGGACAGGCCAAGCATCGTCAGGTCGTCGCCGAACTGCCAGACGGAGAGGGGATAGGGAAACTTCGTCGGCAGCGACTCGCCGGATTCCAGGACTTTGAGCATGGCCTTCGCGGCGGCCGGCCGCCAGCCGCCCCGCAGCGTCAGGTCGTGGTCGATCTGCTCCCGGGACGGCGGCGTTTGCAGCGGAAGTTCGATGGTCTCGAACCGCGTGCGGAGCGGACCGCTGATCGGCGTCAGATCTTCCGCCAGCACCCGGCAGACTTCCGTGCCGAGCGTCGTGCCGTGCTGCCGCGAGTATTCCAGCGAGTTGCGGGGATAGGGGTTGGCGGAGCCGGCACAGCCCAGCATGAACATCGCCTGCACGCCCGGATGTTCCCGTTCCACGTACTCCTGCGCGAAGCCAGCATAGTCGGCGCAGATGAAATAATGGTTGCCGGAGAGCGTGGTGTTGTGTGTGGCGGCCCCGAACAGAACGCCCCGCAGCTTGCCCGCGGGATCGTCGATCCGCAGCAGGGGGACCGAGCGGTCCGCATAGCCGCTGGGATTGAAACCGAGTTGAATGCCTTTCGGCGTCCACTCGCGGCGGTTCATCACGAAAGGGGCGAGGCCGATCCCGTAGGACAGCCGGGCCGGGGCGAGATGCTCCATCGCTTCGGTCGCGGCCTCGACCGACAGTTCCACCAGGCGCTGCGTCCAGGCGACCTGGCGCTCGGCCTGTTCGGGCGTCATCGAATCGGAGCGGTCCTCCACATCGAGCATGAGGGAGGGCCCGGTGTGCGTGTGGGACGAATTCAGGATGATGTCGGCCCGGTCGAGGAACGGGGCCTTTTCCAGTCGCTCGCAGACCTGTTCGGCCGCCCCGCGGCGATAGCCGATCAGGTCGCTGGTGATCAGGACGGCCCGTTTGCCGCCGCTGT
>CAZWGW010000008.1:17635-26251 GCA_964633565.1 uncultured Planctomycetaceae bacterium | reverse complement strand
GGGCTGACGCCCGCCGCTCGCCGGGTCGCGTTGCGGGATGCTCTCGCGTTTTCTGCGTCTCCTTGCGGCCGAATCAATCACCCGGTAAACTGTACGTCTGTCATCTATCGTGAATATGCCCGTCAGTGGAGCCACCGGCATGAAGCAGGCCTCTCGCAACAAGGCGCCGCAAAAGTCAACGTCGCGTGTCCGTCGCGCGGCGCCAGATCGGCGAACACATCAGCCGCAAGATCGCCGACGACGGCTGGGGCAAAGGAACCGTCGAGGCGCTGGCGCAGTACATCCAGGAGCGGCAGCCCAATGCACGGGGATTCTCAGCTCAAAACCTCTGGCGGATACGGCAGTTTTTCGACACGTATCGAGAGTGTCCAAAACTCTCAGCACTGCTGAGAGAATTGACGTGGACGCACAACCTTCTGATCCTCGGCAAGTGCAAACGAGAGGAGGAGCGGGAAGCTGGAGTTCTACCTGGAAGCACTCGATCGCAACGTCCGCAAGCCGCACGAGCGGCCGTCGATCGGCGTGTTGCTGTGTGCGACACGGGACAACGAGGTCGTCGAGTACGCGCTCAGCCGCGCCATGTCCCCGGCGCTCGTGGCGGAGTATCAGACGCATCTGCCGGACAAATCACTGCTGCAGGCGAAGCTGCACGAGTTTTACGAACTGGCGACACAGCAGTCCGGCGCACCACGGCTGCCGGCCCCGCGGTCGACGACAAATCGCAATCCGCGTCGGCGTGGACGCGGAAAGTGATCGGACCATAGTCAGGCTTTGTTCCAGCGCCAATTGTTGCGGAGCTGATGATTGACAACGCAGCCTTCGGGCCAGCGTCCTGCGTGCAACTCCACGATACAGCGGGCGGCTTCGACTCCCATGTCGACCATCGCCCGCGTCTCCTCCGACGAGCGGTGCGGCGTCATGACGACGTTGTCCAGCTTCAGCAGCGGGTTGTCCGGAGCGATCGGCTCCACTTCGAAGACATCCAGCCCCGCCCCCGCGAGATGGCCCGATTTCAGCGCCTCGATGAGGTCCGCCTCAACGACCAGCCCGCCGCGGGCCGTGTTGATGAGGATGCTGCCCGGCTTCATTTTCGCGAACGTCGCGCGGTTGAACCGGCCGCGCGTCTCGTCGTTGAGCGGGGCGTGAATGCTGACGACATCCGACCGGGCGAGCAGCGTGTCGAAGTCGACCAGTTCGATACCGTGCTCGGCGACGAACTTCGGATCTGCGTATGGGTCGCACGCGATGAGCTGCATGCGGAATGCCTTCGCCCGCACGGCTGTGCTGCGGCCGATGCGACCGAGCCCGACGAACCCGATTGTGGTGCCACGCAGCGGCCGGTTGACGGGGACCTGCCACTGGCCGGCGCGCATCATCCGGTCGTGCAGTGCGACGTTGCGCGACACTGCCAGCAGCAGTCCCATGGCCTGTTCGGCGACCGCCTCGTGATTGGCGGTCGGCGTGATCGTCAGCAGGACGCCGTGTCTTGTTGCGGCGGCCACGTCGACGCGGTCGTAGCCGACGCCGGCGCGGGCGATAACCCGCAGTTCGGGCAGGCCGGCGATCACCTCTTCCGTCAGGAATTCGCCGCCGGCCACGAGCCCCGACACACCGCGGAGGACGCGGATCGTCTCGGCGGCGTCTCGGCCGCGAGTGAACGTGCTCTCGTCGGGAAAGCGGACGTCAAACCCGGCCTCGCGCAGGAGACGCGTATAGGGTGCGTCGACCTGCCGCCACATGGCGGTGGGGGTGATCATGGCAATCGGCATACGAGCGTCCCGTGAGCATGGGGATCAAAGCGGGAGATGGTGGCAGAGGGGGGGCGGGAAGGCAAGATTGCCATTCACTTCAGGTTGATTCTCGCGCCGGCAGAATCCAATCGGGCTGTGATCTGGAAA
Organism: uncultured Planctomycetaceae bacterium; assembly: GCA_964633565.1. Taxonomy (GTDB): domain Bacteria; phylum Planctomycetota; class Planctomycetia; order Planctomycetales; family Planctomycetaceae; genus CAZWGW01. Next base: position 24,353 of record CAZWGW010000008.1, on the reverse strand, counting down.
TGGCAAGAATCCTGGCCTTACGGTTCCGGCTGCTGACATCGCCGAGCGCCTGGGTGAGCACTTTACTGACGGCAGTGTTCGCCTCTCCGCAGCAGAACGCAGAGGAGAATTGCAGTTTACCGCAGCAGCGGCAACGCTCGCGTCGCGAGCCGCGCGCCTGGCCTGTTGCTGCCGGACGACGGAAGGTCGTGGAGAGAGATTCACGATTCGTCCAGATCAGCAGCCGGAACATCGGCGGGAAGTCCTGTGGACAGAACGCAGTCCTGGCGAATTCCGACGGACAATTGCACTCCAGGGATGCGCAGCAGTTTCAGCTCCCGGTCCGGACATGCACGGGCGCCCCCTCGGCGAGGGCTGCCGCTTGCCGTCACCACGCACTCAAGGCGCCGAATCACGAGTATCCCTTGAAATCGAGCGCCCGAGGCGGAATAATCATTCTCGCTCAAAGCACACATTCTTTCGCAGCCACGATGGCATATCAATCAGCGCAGGCATCAGGCGTGATTCTGCACCACTTGTTGCCACGGATGGCAGGGTGCACGATGAACTTCAGGTGAGCCGCTTGACATGAACGAAAATGCTCCACCAACGCCGGATCCAAACGCCAATAACGCACCATCGCCTGTCGTTCTATACGTCGGTATTGGCTTCGGCGTTCTCACCTTGCTGTTTCTCATCGGCCTTGTGATTGCGAATATGAGGGGAATCCCCATTCCTTGTGCTTCCCGGATGCCGATCATCCTGATTTTCAGTCTCACGTCGGCCTTCAGTGCTGGATTTGTCGGCGGTTATCTTACGGCCAGCGGTGATCTCTCCATTCCTGGCATGCAGGGACAGCCATTTAGAGTCGGCGCTGCCGGCGGAATCGGAGTGCTGCTCGTATTTCCGATTGTGGGCTGGTCCTTATATGTCCGTGGCTGTACCGACGAAGTGGTCAATCCCCCACTCCTTCGAAGCGCAACAGTCACCGGCACGGTCGTACAGTTTGTGTACGAAAATTCCGGAATACCGGCCGGTTACAGGATTCGTCCGCAATTCTCCGCGAATGACTCGTTTTCTGCTTCCATCGAACTGGGGCCTGCATTTGACCCAAACAGTGCGGGCGAAGCTGACGTGGCGCTTCCCTCGGGAGTGAAGCTTCCGTGCTGGGTCAGGCTCGCGGTTTACGATCGGGATAATCGTGAAGTGACGAACAGCCAAAGCGAGGCGAAGCAACTGAAGGAGCCCAACAGATGAAGTCGCCAATCTCGATTATCGCGAGCCTCTTGATCATTGGCGTCGCGCAGAAGCAGGTCAAATCGGACACAATCGCTGTGTCGGGCGTCGTGCGCAACGCTGATGGCAGTCATTCTGATGACGTCCGGGTAGCCCTTGGTTACGCGCCAGGCGGCGGTAATGCGGCAACGAGTGACCAAAGCGGACCGGCAGGCATATTTACCCTTGTTCGTGGCAACGCCTTTGGCATTGTCAAGGTGCATATAGTCGCTCTCGGTGATGCGGATTATTCCGACACACCTGTCGAGGTCCTATTGCGCCCGATTCCCGGGGGTGTCCTGCTTGGCAAGGCCGGCGCGATTGTGCGCATGAAGAAACCGTCGGCGACGGTTTCATTGCCGTGTTTCTCGGAAGCGGAGGCCAAGCAACGGCTGAAAAGCCTCGAGGAAGCGCAGGCGGCGCTGGTGATTGGCGGCCATCGAAGTCAGGAGGATGCTCAGGAGATATTTGCCAGACAGTCTGCTCAAATCCTGGCAAACGTCGCAAACCCGACTGTTGAACCACGTGAACTGCTGATGGAGGCCAAAGGCATGGTCGACAAGGAAATCTCTGCCAGGCACATCATTTCGGATGAGGTTCGGATGGGGATCCCCGAAAGTGATGAATATCTCAAGTTGGAGAGGAATCGATTCCGTTTGGAGTCCCTGCGTGAGCCCGGATCGACCATTCCTGACGACGTGGTCGAAGCCATTCGGGATTTGTCGGCAAGAGACATCCCCACCGATTGGTTGCCGGCCAACGTTGCCAAGAGCACATTGGAACGTCGCCTTCGCGGTTTATCGGGAGATTCGCAAATCGGCGCGTTCCTGATCGATGGGCAGGCTGGCTCCGCGGTGCCGCGGGGACCGCTGCTGAATGCGGAGAATGGCAATGTATCGAACGAAGCCATCGCAGACTGGGTCGAGAATTCTGACGACGCCAGAAAGGCCGTGCTGATTGAGGCGCTGCGGGAGCATCAGGGAGTCAGTGAGCGGATGCGACAAGCGTTGGAGAAGGCAACGGATGTGCCAAGAATCAGCGTCGTCAAGATTGAGAAATGAGTTGTCGCGAATTTCTGAGCCACTCCGCATGTTCGAAGTGAGACAGCGGACGCTCGAATTGGTCCACCTCGCGTTTTGATTCTCTTCCCGTTTGCCGGCTGCACTGGAAGCAGATTCCGATGCGGCTGCAGCCTTGACGCCAGCAGCAGCGGCAAACGAACTCGCGCAGTCAGCTTCGGTGTCCTCGTCCAAGGTCGGTGGACCTCGTCGCCAAAGTGACAGACTCAGGTGCTGCTGGGGGTGGGTCAGAACGAATCATTGTGTCGCGTTGTACATATACTACGCGTTGTCGCTTACCGACGTGGCAGCGCGAATCGGCGGCCGTGGTTTGGGCGACGCGGCGTATATACACTTCGCGTCGCCCAAATCACGGCTGCCGATTGGATTTCGAGTTGCAACTTGCTGTCATGAAACAAGTTGTGATACAATCTGTGGACTCAGCAGATGGCCGAATTGCATCGAAACAGCTACCTCACCTCCCTCTTCGGCCTCTCCGGCAAAACCACCGTCGTGATCGGCGGCACGGGGACGCTCGGGGGGGCGTTCTGCGACGCGCTCGCCGGGGCCGGGGCGCATGTCGCCGTGGTCGGCCGCAATGACGAGCATGGGGCGGAAGCCGTGCGGCGGATCACCGGGGAGGGTGGGAGCGGCGAGTACTTCCGGGCCGACTCGACCAGCCGCGAGGACCTGGCAGCGCTCGTGGCGCACCTCAAGGCAAGTCAGCGCGCATGCGACGTGTTGATCAATGGGGCGGGGATCAACTCGCCGACGCCGTTCCTCGAAATCGGCGACGAGGAGTGGGACCGCATCCTGAACGTCAACCTGCGCAGCGTGCGGCTGGCGTGCCAGGTGTTCGGGCGGTACATGCTGGAGGCCGGCACGAAAGGCTCGATCATCAACATCGCGTCGCTGTCGGGCATGATTCCGCTGTCGCGAGTGTTCACGTACTCGGCGACGAAGGCGGCCGTCCTCAACCTGACGCAGAACCTGGCCCGCGAGTGGGCGGCGCAGGGGATCCGGGTGAACGCCCTCTCGCCGGGATTCTTCCCGGCGGAACAGAACCGCAAGGTGCTCACGCCAGACCGCGTGGAGAACATCATGCGGCACACGCCGATGAAGCGGTTCGGCGAGCCGCAGGAACTGGCCGGGGCGATTCTGCTGATGGCCAGCCCCGCGGGGAGCTATCTGACGGGGGCGAATATCGTCGTCGACGGCGGGTTTACAGCGATGACAATCTGAATCTGCGGAGCAGCGGTGAACCGCGTGCCGGGATCCGGTGTCCCGAACGTGGAAAACGGTGCACCATGATTGATCCAGCGGTGCAATGCGCCCGAGAGCGGCGCGCGACGCCCGACCTTGTTTCAGCATGTCTTTCGGACTTGGAATCGGCAGAAGGCCAACAGGCACTGTCGGTGATTCAGTTTCGCGCCGGGCACGAGGAGCTTCATATCGCGGTCTCCTTGACGTGCAGTGAGTGTGAAGTCGAGCGGATTCTGGGCGCGGATATTCTGGGGCAGCTTGGGTGGAGTCGTCGAGCCTGGCTGGAAGAATCGGTCACAACTCTGATTGGTCTGCTCCGCGATCCTTGTGACGATGTCATTCATGCCGCGGCAATCGGATTGGGCCATCGGAATCATCCCCGCGCGATCAGGCCACTGATTGCGGCGTCACGACATTCCAATCCGATCGTGCGCTATGGAGTCGTCCATGGATTGTCGAGCCACGATGACCTGCTCGCCGTTGGCGCACTCATCGAGCTGTCCCGCGACAGCCATTCACTCGTCCGCGATTGGGCGACATTTGGAATCGGACAGCAAACGTCGCTCGATTCGACGGAGATCCGCGAAGCGCTGTTGGAGCGCGGCGAGGACGATGATCCGGTCGTTCGTGGCGAAGCGCTCATGGGGCTGGCGCAACGGCAGGATTTGCGAGTTGTGCCGTTGATCCACCGTGAACTGTGTGGCGAATTTCACGGAAGTTGGGCCGTTGAGGCGGCGAAAATGATGGCAGACATGAGCTTCTACACCCCGCTGCTTTCACTGCATGAGCGCCTCGATACGGAACACCAGAAGCGCTTCGAGTACGATTTCAGAGCGGCGTTGCTGGCGTGCGGGACGCGTCCATAACAGAGCGCGGCGCGTGACGTTCATCATTTTCCGGTGGACGTGTGGCTGCTGGTGACGATCTCACCCACCAGCCGTGTCTCCGGGAAGTTCGCCAGCAGGTACGTGTTTCGCGAATCCGAGATGTTTACGGTCGCGAGTTCCTGTGGACCGATCGCCACATTGTGGTCCGCGGGATTCAGACCGATGACATGTTCGCCCGCGGGCAGTTCGAGCCGCAGCACCTGGATCTGGTCGGGCAACAGGCCCCAGCAGCGCGTGTCGGGAGCTTCCGTCGCTTCCCAGGCAACGCCCGCCAGCGTCAGAGCGATGTCAGCAAAGGGGCCGGGGCGGCCGCCGGAGACGTTGTCCTTCACGGCGTAGACGGCGGCCTTCTTCAGCACGCGCCGGGCGACGGCGCGGCCGACGATTGCAGGATACTCCGCCTCGAAGTGCGTCATGGCCACCGTGCCGACGTCGACGAGTGTCGCAGTGTCGCCCGCTTCCTTGCCGTCGACTGCCACCTGCACCCGCGAGATGCGGTTCGACCGCTCGACGAGCTTGGGGACGCGGATCGGGGCGATCGTCGGCGGCAGCTCATGCTTGCCGACGGCGCTGACGATGCGGTCGGCAATCAGCAGCGCGGCCTGCGTCGGGACTTCGATCGTCTCTTCCTTGGTCGGACCGCGGCCGACGAGCGTGAAGACATAGAGCACGCCGTTTCCGGGCTGCATTGGCACATCGTGCTGGGCGCGCTGCAGGTCGACCTGCCCGTCGCGAAAGTCGGGCTGGTAGCTCACGACCATCGTCCTGGCACGGATCACGTCGTCGAAGTTGAGCCGCGATTCTTCTGCGATTGCCGCCCGCAGATACGGGCCGAGTGCGACCTGAGCATGGGCCAGTTCGGGGTGCTCCTCGAGTCCGCCAGCCTTCTGGATGATCTGCTGCTGCTTGTCGGTGATCTGCAGGGCGTAGGCCTGTGCGTCATCGCCGCCGGACATGACGTTGGAGAGCGCGAGGAATGAGAGGAGCAACACTTTTTCGTGGTCTTCGCCGGCGTAGGCGAGGGCGTTGTCGTCGGTGACGAGCGACAGCGCGGCTTCCCCGGCGTCCTTCTGCTCCAGGTGGTCAAACCGGTCGCGCACGGCGCGGAGCCGGCGTTCGGCTTCCCGGGGCTGTCCGGAGACGAGGTCGATCAGTGCGCGGTCAAGCTGCAGGACCTCCGCCTCTTTCTTCGGCTTGACGAGCAGCCGGTCGATGTCGGCCCGGGCCTTTGGCAGGTCGCCGGCATAGTAGCTGAACCGCACCTGGCGCAGGCGGTCGGCGTGCGTGCTGCAGCCGGCGAGGAACGCCAGGCAGGCGACGAACAGCAGTCGCACGACCGGGGGGCGAGTCATGGCTGTCGATCAATCAATGAGAATGACGCGGGGCCGCCGCTTGCCAGTCGACACATCTCAACCGGCGTCCCTGTTCTTGAGCCGGCCTGCTGCCGACTTGTAGTAGCCCTTGCGCAGCTCGGCCGATTCCTTGTCGAAACGGCCGTCATGGATGTCGACCAGTTCCAGCGTGAGCATGTAGTCGCGCTGGTAGTCCCGGTTGCTGCGCGTGGTGCCCGAGGTGATCGTGGCGTACAGCAGGTAGTCGAACGGCTGCTGCAGTTCCTCCATCGACGCAGCAAACATCCGCTGGTTGTTCGGCTGGAAGAGCTGGTCGGGTCGGAGGCCGCACTGCTGCAGGCCCGATTCGACGTAGCGGCGGTTGATCGAGTCAAACGCGTCGGACTGGCTCAGCAGGGTGTCGATGTGCTGGTAGATCTGTTCCTTGAAGTCGCCGATCTCCTCGGAACTCTTGTTCTCAACGCCGACGAAACAGATCCGCTTTTTGTAGGCTGCCTCGGGGTAGGCGGTCTGCTGCACGCTGTCGGCCTGTCGTCCGAGCAGCTTGCCGACGGACTCGTCAATCAGCGGCTTCCAGGTTTCCGCGCCGGCGGTGTGGGAGCCAACCATGTCCCTGTCGTCGTCCCCCAGGACGTGAGCATGGCGGATGTTGCGGCAGCCCGCGCCGGCTGTGGCGGCAGCGGCGAACAGCAGCGGAACGGATTGCTTGAGGAACTGGCGTCGGTCCATCGGCGGCCTCATGGCAGACGCGTGCCGTGGTTCCCGGATGCGCGGCAGGCGACCGCGGACCGGGAGAGGCAACGCGCCGGGGTTGGAGTCTATCTGGGGGGGGGATGTGTGAACGGAGAGAAAAGGGGGCGGCGGTTTGACATTTCATATTGGTCTTGTTATCTTCAGATCATGA
>CAZWGW010000008.1:0-17625 GCA_964633565.1 uncultured Planctomycetaceae bacterium | reverse complement strand
CGCCCCGCCCCCCGGCCCCCGCCCCCCCCCACCTCCCCACGGAGACAAACGCCGCCGCCAAGATATCGCGATGATGCGGCCGCGGCCAGATCAGAATCGGCTGTCCGGGTGCGGGATATGAGCCGGGGTGGAAGTCCGAGTGGGAGACCGGCAGAAATGGCCGCTCAGATCAACCAGAAGCAGACGACTGCGACGAGCGTCGGCAGGAGCGCGCCGAGCAGGAGTCCCAGCGGGCTGATTCCCTCGGAGTCAAAGGCGTTCGCGGTTTGCAGGATGCCGACGCCGGCCGGGTTCGGGGCGTTCGCGATGACGGTGAGTCCGCCGCCGGTGACGGCGCCGGCGACCAGCGCGTATTTCAGGTCGGGACCAATTCCCTCCACCAGGGAGCCGAGATACGTCAATGCCGCGTTGTCGGTAATGGCCGTCAGCGCGGTGGTCCCGAAGAACAGCAGCGATCCATCCAGGTTGCCGATCAGCGGCTTGAGCCAGTAGGCCTGCAGGCTGCCGAGCGTCACGAGCCCCGCCAGGAAGAAACCGACGAGCAACCCCTCGCGCAGCTTCAACGGGTCCTGATACTCCCGGGTGGCCGTTGTCAGGCCCAGAAACAGCATGAACACTCCGAAGAAGACATCGGGATGATGCGCGAAGAGGACGACCGTCGCGAGAAACAGGACGTGGAGGATCGTGAGCCACGCCGGCACTCGTCCGCCGGAGTCTGCCGCGGGCTGCAGCGACAGCAGTTCCCGCCGGAAAATCAGCGCGACCAGCGCCGTGGACGCGACGCAACTGATCGCGGCGCGCCAGCCGAAATGCGTGAGCATGTGCAGGGTGCTCCAGTCCCACGTATGGGACACCATCAGCACGGGAGGCGCCGCGAAATTCGTGAGCGTGCCGCCGATGGACACGTTCACGAACAACAGACCCAGTGTGGCATAGGCGAGGCGCTGGCTGATGTTCTGATCGAAGTAGCGGCGCTTGAGCAGGATCGCCAGAAGGGTCATCGCCGCGGGCTCCGTCATGAACGAGCCGAGCAGCGGCCCGAAGGCGAGCGCCGCAGCGTAGAACCCCAGACCGTCCGGCAGCGGCAACTGTCGCGCCACGGCATTGAGCATCCGCTCGGCCAGGGAGACGACGGGGCGGGTCGCCGCCACGACCATGATCACGAGCACGAATTTCGCTTCGTTGAAATTGAGTCCTTCGATGTAGTCCACGGCATTGGCGAGCGAGCCCTGCAGGAGCCCGATGCAGGCAAACAGAACGGCGGCCCACAGGCCGAAAACCACTTCGGTCTCCGCCAGAAAGTGCAGGAGATTCTCGGGAATCGAGCCGTGCGGATACCTGCGGGCCCAGTGAGCAAACCGCTTCACCGAAAACGTGTGAATCACGGCGAGACCGAACAGGACCGTCGCCAGAACTTCGGTGGAAGAAGGGTTCATGATCGTCACACTGCGGCGTAAACAATGAGAATCACGCAAGTCCAGATCAGACAGAAGATCAGGCAGACCAGCCCAATCAGCGCCAGTACTTTCGCCGGGCCACGGGTCCAGTAGTAAAAGGAGTCCAGTTCCGGCGGCCGTGGAAACAACCAGCCGATCCCCGAGAACAGGATGAGCAGGCCCAATCCAACCGGGAAGAAAGCCTGATGCCAGGTGGGGACCTGCAGTCGCTCGAATGCCCACGCGAGACCCAGAAACCACGGCACCAGCCACAACGAACCAAAATGAACCGCACGAATGTCGCGCAAATGCTCGCGCAAGCGCGTCGCCGGGCGGAGGTCAATCACGGTCCACAGGATCCCCGTCACCAGCATCGACAGCACGTGGACCGCGGCCAGGACGAGATAGAGCCGCAGCATCAGGCCTGCTCCTCCGAGGCCCGTTTATGGTCGGCCAGTTTGCGATTATAAGCGGCGATTGTCTCCTTGTGGCGGAGCGTGCCCAGCAGCCGCCCGCGGTCCTCCGGATCGACGACGGGGAGTTCGTCGATCTCCGTCGCTGTAAAGCACCGCAGCGCCGTGTTGAGGTCATCGGCCGGGGTGACGGCGACGACCTTCGACGTCATCACATCGCGGGCCACGGCAAGTTTCCAGAGCGTGTCGTCATACAGGTATCCGCGCACGTCCGTCTCGGAGAAGATCCCGATCATCCGGTCGTTGGCGTCCACCACCGGGAAGTAGTGCTGCCCGGTCTGGGCCAGGAGGCGGACGATCCGTTCCAGCGGCATCCCTTCGGGGACTTTGGTGAAGTGCGCATCGGGACGAAACACATCCCGTACCGTCATGCCTTCCAGCACGTCGACCAGGAAGTCGCCGCGGTGGGCGGGCGACTCCAGGCGGCTGGGGACCTGTTTCGAGTACAGCTTCCAGGGGCGACCCATCACGAAGCAGAGGGTGGACACCCACATCGCGGGGAGGAGCAGGCCGTAGCCCCCTGTCATTTCCGACACCATGATAATCGTCGAGAACGGCGCATGAGCGCAGCCTGCGAAGAAGCCGGCCATGCCGACAATGCCGAACGCTTCGGGGTGCGGGACCAGGTGCGGCCAATAGTGATGACACACCAATCCGACGGCCGAGCCAACGCAACCTCCGATCACCATCGAGGGGCCGAACACACCTCCCGAGCCCCCGGAACTGATCGTCAGCGATGTCGTCACAATCTTGACGACGGCGATCGACAGCAGCAGCGGGATGCCCAGCGACGTGGCCGACGTGAGCGCCGCCTGGAGGGAGCCATAGCCCGTGGACAAGACAGCCAGCGCACGTACATCGCGGTGCCAGAAGAGAAACATGCCGATGCCCAGGACGCCGGCCAGCGCCGCGCCCAGGCTGGGACGCAACATGCGGGGCAGGGGCAAGCGGGCAAACAGGCGATGCATTCCGTAGAACGTCTTGATGTACAGGATTCCGACCGCCACGAGCACGACGGACAGCAGCCCGTACGGCAACAGTTGCAGCGGATGGTCGAACCGGAGCTGGCCCAGATTCGGTCCAAACAACGGCATAAACCGGACGGATTCGGGGAGCGACAGGCAGTAAATGCTGTAGCCGATGATGGCGGCGGTTGCCGCCGGAATGATGACATCCGCCTCGAGGTCGGCCTCGCTGTACAGGATTTCCGCGGCGAAGAGGGCGCCCGCGAGGGGGGCCCTGAAGATGGCACCGACGCCCGCCCCGACGCCGGCCGCCAGCAGGATCCGACGATCGCGGGCCGGAAGCTTGAGCAGTGTGGCCAGGTATGACCCGAATCCTGCGCCGATTTGAGCGATCGGTCCCTCACGCCCGCCCGAGCCGCCGGTGCCGATGGTGATGGCCGATGCGATCGTTTTGACAATCGGGATTCGCGCGCGAACCAGGCCTCGGCGATTGTGGAAGGCGTCAATGGCCGCGTCAGTCCCGTGCCCTTCCGCCTCCGGAGCGAAGCCGTACACAATCATTCCCGACAGGAGACCGCCGACGGCCATGATCGCCACAACGGCCCAGGGGACGAATGGTCGCTCGACTGCTTCAAAGATCTCGTGCTCCCCTCGGGGATTCACCGGGGCATAGCCTGCAAACTCGACGAGCGAGTAGCGGACGACGCCGTGGCTGAGCCATTGAAAGCCGATCGCCCCCAACCCGGCAATGACGCCCACCAGAATCGAGAGCAGGACCAGTCGGCCGGAGGTCCGCCAGTCGAAGAGTTCCAGCAGGCGGTCCAACATGATCTCGCTCCGTTCCGTGGAGAGAATGGCCAGAACTGTCTCTCAACGGATTGTGAAACTTTGCCGCATCAATGCAAGCCGGTCGCGTGACCGGGACAGGACGGGACATCAGCGAATCCAGTAGAGCAGGCCGAGGGCTCCGCAAATCAGCACGATCACGAGGAGCGCGTCGGGCTCGATGAGTTTCGCACGACGCTCGACCTGGTACAGTTGACCCGCGACCGCCACGCTCGTGACGAGGATCGTCGCCAGGCAGGTCAGGACGTGATTTGGCGAAGCGGCCGCCAGCAACGAACCGTCGCGATAGACGGCGTCGAGCGGCACCAGCAGCACCATGTTGAACGCATTGCTGCCAAACACGTTGCCGACGGCGAGGTCGAAGGCCCCCATCCGAACTGCGGCGAGACTGGCGACCAGTTCGGGGAGCGACGTGCTGAGCGCCACCAGCGTCGTACCGACAAACGTCCCTCCGAGACCGGTCAATTCGGCGAGTTTCCCGGCGGCCTCGGCCATGAACGGTCCGGCCACCAGGATCGCCGCCGCCGCGATGACGAAGCCTGCCGCAGCACGACGCAGGGTCATTCGCGGACCGGCCGGCATCAAAACGTCGTGTGCGGGCTGCGGACTCGCGGCCGCGGCGAACCGCTGGTCGTAATACACGAGTCGCACTCCGAGCACGTAGACTGCGAGGATCGCCAGACTGGCGACGTCAACCCCCATCAGCGTCCAGGTGAGGGAGCGCTGGCCGAGAAGAATTCCGGCCGCAGCCAGGGCCATCAGTCCAATGCTCACGGTTGCCGACAGTGCGTGGGCTGCTGACGCCCGTGACAGCAGTCGCCCGCGGGAGTGATGCAGCATGTCGATCACGGCCAGAATCAGGAGATTGAACAGGCTGCTGCCCATTAAGTCGCCGACGGCCATATCCGGCAGGCCGATCCGCACGGCGCTGATATCGACGGTCAGTTCCGGGAGCGACGTGGATCCCGCCAGTAGAATGCTGCCCACCAGCAGCCGGCCGAGTCCGGTCAGGTCCGCCAGCGCATCGGCACAGCGCGTCAGAAACGTGCCGGCGACGATGATGACGGCGGCGCAGGCCGCGAATTCGAGCAGTGCGAGAAACATCATATTCCTCAGTCGTTGCCGATCAGGTTCAGCGTGTGGACCAGCGTGGACGCCGGACCGATCCTGAACCGGACGAGACGTGCGAAGCACGAACCGCCAGGTGTTGTGCCTTGCGACATGGATAAACTCCTGAATCGCGGGCCGCCGCGGTCTTGAAGCGGCACGCCTCCGGAAGGAAGAAACGCTCGACAGCAGACGACTCCGGCGACGTGATCGCTCGCGCAATGCTCTGGCAGAGGAGGATCGCACAGCGGACCGCGGCGTCACCAGCCGCCGGCGTTGCTCACAATGAGTGTGAGAAACAACTCGTGTTCAGAAGTCGGATTGATATTGATCCGCAGCATGGACCCGGAATTCGTCAGTGCGGCACGCGAGACCCGGATTGTAGCGGCGCCGGGAACCGGGGCAAGTTGCTGCGGCCACAAACCGGACGCATCCGGCGACTGGTTGTCCGTCGGGGGTGAACGGAGATCAATCGGCATCCTCGTCCACCAGCGCGTACTGCCGCAGCTTCTTGTGCAGCGTATTGCGGTTGATGCCGAGGCGTGCGGCGGCTTTCTTCTTGACGCGCTCGCAGTTGAGATACACGCGCTGGAACAGTTCGCGTTCGACGGCGATCACGATCCGTTCGAAGAGGTTGCCGGCGGCGGGGCCGGCGGATTCGAGTTCCCGCTGCACGAACTCTTCGATCATGAGTTGGGCATCCTCGGCGGTGTGGCCGTTGAGCAGCGCCGACAGGATGCGCTGCGCCTGGTCGTCGGAGAGGACCGCCTCGATGCGCAGCGCGCCATGCGACGAGTCGTCGGGCGCGGCTTCACCGTCAGCCGTCTCGATCACTTCGGGACCGGCCGGCGAGGTGCTCGCCTCCTGTTCGGAGACGGGTGACACAAACGCCACGAATTTTTTCATGGATTGCGACCGGGCGCTGCCAGGACAGCGCGCTGAATCGGGAGCCGCACCACCTGACGCACGTCACGACCAACCAGCGGGCGATGCCCGCACGCGCTGAACGGGATTTGAATTGGAACACGGAGCCGCGCTGGGGATCAGATCGCTTCCTTGCCGACTTCGCCGGTGCGGATGCGGACGACCTGGTCCAGCTTCGTGACGAAGATCTTGCCGTCGCCGACCTGGCCGGTACGCGCGGCGCTCATGATCGCTTCGACTGCGGACTTCACGATGGCGTCGTCGACGACGACTTCGAGCTTGACCTTCGGCACGAAGTCGACGGTGTACTCGGCGCCGCGGTACATTTCCTTGTGACCGCGCTGCCGGCCAAAGCCGCGGACTTCGGAGACCGTCATCCCCTGGACGCCGGCGCGGACGAGGGCCTCCTTGACGTCTTCGACCTTGAAGTGCCGGACCACTGCTTCGATTTTCTGCATGTCTGAGGCTCCAGTTCACGGGACGCTGTCGCCGGACGGCCGCTGTCTGGCAGCGAATCGTCCGGCGAGCAAAGTTGTTGCGGTCGTTCAGCCAATGGCGCCGGGTTCGGTGGCGACAAAGTCCGGATAGGCGCGGTTTCCGTGTTCACCGATATCGAGACCTTCGACCTCTTCCTCGTGCGAGACGCGGATACCCATCGTGAATTTCAGGATCAGCCAGACGATCAGGGCAATGACGAATGTGAACACGCCAACGGCCGCGACCCCCTTGAGCTGTACGAAGAACTGGTCCATTGGACCCCAGTTGTCGACATTGTCGCCTGTGGGTGGGAGGGCGGCAATCGCGCCCGTGATGTCCTTGTCCCAGAACAGTCCGAGAGCCAGCGTCCCCCAGATGCCGTTCACCAGGTGCACGGAGAGCGCACCGACCGGGTCATCGATCCTGAATTTGTCGAAGGCCAGGACCGCGAAGACCACCAGGACGCCGCCGACGAGGCCGATGATCGCGCCCGACTCGATCGTGACGAACGCGCACGGCGCCGTAATGGCGACCAGTCCGGCGAGGCAGCCGTTGGCGATCATCGTCAGGTCGGGTTTCTTGAGGACCGCCCACGCGGTCACCAGAGCCCCCAGAGCGCCTGTGGCGGCCGCCATGTTGGTGTTGACGAGCACGTGGGCAATCGCCTTGCCGTCGCCGGCCGACATGGTTGAGCCCGGGTTGAACCCGAACCAGCCGAGCCAGAGGATCAGGACGCCCAGCGCCACCGAAGTGAGGCTATGACCCGGGATCGGGTTGACCTTGCCCTCTTTGGTGAATTTGCCCAGCCGCGGGCCGAGCACCAGCACGCCCGCCAGAGCAGCCCAGCCGCCGACCGAGTGTACGACTGTCGAGCCCGCGAAATCACGGAAGTTGTTTGAACCGAGGAAGCCGCCCCCCCAGATCCAGTGCCCCGTAATCGGATACATGAACGCCACCAGCAGGAAGCTGAAGATCAGGAACGCGCCGAATTTGATCCGCTCCGCAACAGCACCTGAAACGATCGTGGCGGCCGTCCCGGCAAACACGAGTTGAAAGAAGAACTTGGCCCAGAGCGGCACGGGCGTCCAGTTGATGGCGCCATAGACGCCGCTGTACGTCTCCGTGGAGAATGGATTCATTGCTTCATACCCGGCTCCCAGTGCGGGGGAATTATCTTCGCCAGAAACAAACAGCAGTCCTTCGCTGCCGTAATAGGGGGTGCTGCCGTCACCGAACATCAGTCCCCAGCCGATGACCCAGAACGAGATCGACGATGCGGCGAAGACGATGAAGTTCTTGGCCAGAATGTTCGTGCAGTTTTTGGCCCGGCACAGACCGCTTTCGACGAGGGCGAAACCGGCGTTCATCCAGAACACCAGCATGGCGGCGACCAGCACCCATACGGTGTCGATGCCGATCCGCAGCGACGACGAGTTGCTGGTCAGGGCCTCAAGGGCAGCCGCATCGCTGGACGCGGAGCCGGCATCGGCAGTCTCCGTTGCGGCCGGTGCGGCTTCCTCCTGCGCGAACGCAGTGGCCCCGCCCGCCAGGGCGAATCCAGCCAGAACTACAAACGCACAGATCACGACTCGCGCAGCCGACAGCCGGTGATCACACATGGCAATGGTCTAATCTGACAGACGGACAGGAAGAGGAGCGCGTCTCAATGCGGCACTGAAGTGTCGCTTCGCGTGGCGCGGCGACGTCGTCGGGCATCGCCGAAACTGGGAATTGCAAAGGTTGTACCGTGGAGGCGACAGCGCGGAACGTCGCGATGGACAAGTGCATTGGGCGTCAATGATTTCCCACAGAATCGTTCGATCGGGAGTGCACCGGCGTGTTAATTGCAAACCTGAGAAGTGCTGAGCACACGGGCACACCTGCGCGGAGGCAGTGCAGCACGTGCTGCGGCTGGAGGCCGGGTGAACAATGAACAAGCCCGGCCACACCTCGGGCCGGGCTTGTTCGCGGACTCCAGGGTTGGCACCTACATACTCGCCGTCACCGGACGGGCTGTCACAGGACTCGGCACGTAGCCGGCCTCGGCCGCGGAGGGCGTTGGCGCGGCATGGACGATCGCCGGCGGGTAAGCGTGCATGCCGTGCTCGGTGATGTCCAGACCTTCGACTTCCTCCTCCGGAGAGACCCGAAGGCCGATCGTGTACTTGATCGCGAGGAAGATCCCCATGCTGATCGAGAAGGACCAGGCCAGCGCGGCCACGACGCCCAGGGCCTGAATGCCAAGCTGTGTGACGCCGCCGCCGTAGATCAGGCCGACCTCCTTGCCGACGAGGCCGATCGCCAGCGTCCCCCACGCGCCACACACGCCGTGGACGGAAATGGCGCCGACGGGGTCGTCGACTCCGATCTTGTCAAAGAACAGGCATGCGAACACGACGATGACGCCGCCGATCAAACCCGTGAGTGCGGCCATCGTCGGGGTCATCACGTTGCAACCGGCGGTGATTGCGACCAGTCCCGCGAGCGTGCCGTTCAGGGCGAAGGACACGTCCGGCTTCTTGAACATGATCCAGGAAGTGATCAGACCGCCCAAGGCCCCTGCGGCCGCAGCAAGGTTGGTCGTCACGGCGATTGAAGCGAAGCTGCCGCCGGCGAGCGCCGTCGTGCTGCCGGGGTTGAAGCCGAACCACCCCAGCCAGAGGATGAACACGCCGATCGCGGCGAGCGGGATATTGTGTCCCGGGATCGCCTGAGCCTTGCCGTCCTTGTACTTGCCGATGCGGGGACCAAGCACGAGAGCGCCCGCGAGGGCCGCCCAGCCGCCGATGGAGTGCACGACGGTCGAACCGGCGAAATCCAGGAAGCCGCGCGATTCGAGCCAGCCCTTGCCTGTGGCGCCCACCAGACCGCTCCAGGCCCAGCCGCCGAAGATCGGATAGACGATGATCGTGATGGCCGCGGAGTAGATGCAGTAGCTGATGAATTTCGTCCGTTCCGCCATCGCGCCGCTGACGATCGTGGCGGCCGTCGCGGCAAACACCGTCTGGAAGATCAGGAACGCCCAGCCGAAGTTTCCGGGGAGAATCGAGTCCGCGGCGTCAGCGTCGAAGAAGAACCCGCTCTTGCCGATGAAGCCGGTGGTCAGGCCGAACATCAGGCCGAAGCCGATCGCCCAGAAGGCGAGCGACCCGATGCAGAAGTCCAGCAGGTTTTTCATCATGATGTTGCAGGCGTTCTTGGCGCGGGTGAAGCCGCACTCGACCGCGGCAAAACCGGCCTGCATGAAGAACACGAGAAACGCCGCCAGGCACGTCCAGAGGATGTTGACTTCATCGAGCACGGCGTAGGCCACCGGGGCCGCTTCGGCCGCGGGTTCCGCGGCAGCGGCCTCTGCCGCCGGTTCGGCAACCGCCTCCTCCTGGGCCAGAACCTGGTTGGATCCCAGCGAGAGAAAGGCAATGGACATGACGGCAAGCACCGCCAGCCCCGTGACAAAAAGTCGTTCGCGCATGATGCGTACCCCTATCTGAACAGGAAGGTTTGTGAGGAGCGCGTCTCAACGTGGCACTTTACGGGCGCGACCGAGTGTCCGCGGCCGGGGGCGACCGGGCCTCGAACTCCATTCCGTGTGACCGGACAATCCGCTCGCCGTCGTCAAGGACCTGATACGAGCCGACGTGGAGACATCACCTTTCGGGTCCCGCGACCAGGGCAAACAGTGAGCGCTGCCGCGCCGCTCGCCGCGCAGAACGGTTGTGGATGGGCGACGTGCTGGTCGCCGGTTGGGGGAGGGGACGCAAAGGGTGTGCCGGTGGGCCGGCCGGTGCGGAAATCCACTGCGATTTGCGTGCAAACCGGCGGTTTTTGCGCGAGGAAAGTTCTCTGAGCGCAGTAACCTCGTTGTGCCAGACAGAGGCGTTGCTGCCTGCGCGGCGGGCACGGCTGCCGGGGGTGGATGCAGGCCACGAGTGCGGCACGGGGCAAGAAGCGTCGCGGCGACGATCAGGCGCGTACCGAATGTGATCTTTGGGGGGGAGGCTGATCAGGCCCACATCGGAGGAATCGCCTCCAGATCCGCCGGTGTGAGTCCGATCGACTTGAACTCACGATTGGCGAGCGTCGGATCGGCCTGGAAGTACATGATGCTGCCGGCGGCCTGTATGTGATCGATGCCGAGCACGTGGCCGATTTCATGCGTCAGCGTCCCCAGCAGTTTCGATGGCGTCCATTTCTCGGCCAAGTCGATTTCCAGACGATACTCCTTCGTGCCGGGCTGACGCAGTGTCGCCTCCGCGAGTTTCTGGCCGTTGCCGTCGAGTTGCGTAAAGGCCACCAGCATGTTCGCTTTCGGCTTGGACGGCGCTGCGCCGACTTTCAACTTCGGGATCGCCTTCTGCCACAGGTTCCAGGCCGACTGCAAAATGTCCCGGAAGTCGTTTTGGCTGATGCCGTCGATGGCGGGGAACGTGGCCGGATCGATGATGTAGAGGTAGTCGTAGCCTTGCTTTTTCGGAGACACAGTCTTGCGATTTGGCTCGAAGACGGTTCCCTGTCCCGTTGTCGAGCCGAGGCACGTCTTCAGGAGGTCCGTGAGCGTGGAATTCGTGAGTCGCCCTTTCGGGTTAGAGACATTGGTCACGAGTTTCTGCAATACGAGCCGGATGACGTTCGGCGCCATGAACTGCGTAAAGGTGGAGTCATCCACGGTGATCAGTTTTGATGAGATCAACCGTTGGATCGCGCGATTCAGGACCGAATCCGTGGGCACGTTATTGCCCTGCAGCTCTTCATTCAGCTTTGACCTGAGGATTCCCGCGACGCTGGCCACCGCCTGCACGATCAATGCTGGATCCAAGTTCATTCCTCCCTTGAGATGACTCCAGGAAACTCTGTCCTCGACGGGCACGGATCATGCCGCGGCGTCAAGTGGCATCACTCGAGACGTGGCCGCATCGGACCGTGAGAACGATCGCCTCGGGAAACTGATTACAGCCCGAACAGCAGGTTCCAGCAACTGACGCGCCGTCGTCCGGAATCCGACGTTCCGTACGTGGCCCCGCCGCCGGAAGCCGTGACCGTTCCTCCGTCGACGACCGTCTTGCCGTCCACGATTTCTTTCGCGAGCTGCTCAAAGCCGTCGGCCAGCTCAACGACGACCAGTTTCCACATGTCTTTTGCGGCCGCGGGATCATCCGGTACTTTCACCTGTTTTTCCACTTCCTCCTGAAGGTGCTTGAGGAACGGCTTCCAGTCCTCTTCGTGCACGTTGATCACCGAATAAGGACGGTCGCCGGACTCGTAGAATTGCTCAAAATACTCCTTCATTTTGGACCGCGCCCCGTCCACCGTCATGGCCGGGTTCTCCAGGTCCTTTGCGGTCTTTCCGAGGACCTCTGCAATCTTCTTTGCGGTGGCTTCGGGATAATGATCGTAGCGGAAGACGAGAGAGCCGCCGGTGGGATGGAACTGCCACGTGCGCGCGGAGGTGAGGACGAGCTTGTCCAGTTCCGGGACGTCGCCCAATTGCGCTCGCAGGGCAGACGTGTTGAGGCCGGCGGTGAAGGGGAGACTCGCTCCGTGGGCCGCATTCGACGCGACTGGTGCAATGACCGACTTCGGAAGTGGCCGACTTTCATATCTGGCGCCCCGGTCATCCGTGAACACAAACACGATGTTCTCTGTCAGCGACTCAAATACGAGCGGATATGCGGCATTGAAGGACAGGCGACGACTGGCCCGGTCGTACATCACTGGCGACGGATCGGCCGGGTCCCGCGGCGCGCCAGGCGGGTCGACGGACTGTACGATCGCCCCCTCTGGATCCTTGACCTCGACCATATTGAGCGACTCGCCGAGCACCGCGGCATCAAATCCAACCACGTATCCGGAATCGGAACGCGTGAACGACAAGGCGATCTGATCCGGGGGGATATCATGTTGTGCGACCGTTGTGCCGGCGACTGCGGGCGGTTGCACCGACACAGAGGCATCCGTCGCGCCGTCGGCCCGTCCATCTCTGACCTCAATCGGCGCGCTAACCCAGGTTTTGCCCGTGGCCTGGTCGCTGAACACGAGTCGCAATTGACCACTCAGCCGGGCGAGAAACCCAACGCGGCGCTTGTCCGCGGAAAATACACACTGCTCGCTGATGTCGGTCCAGGTGTGATTGTCCGCGTCCTGTTGTTCCACCCTGGTCAGGCGCGGCTGCCCCTCCCCAGGCAATGAGAGAAAGATTTGGTACAGCAGGTCTGCCTCTTTCAGGAGCACGTCGATGCGCTCAGGCTCGGCCACCGGGTCCTGGCCAAGCGCCGACTGCGCCGAGAGGGCACACCCCACCAGCAGCGACGCGACGAGCAACTCAATGGGCCGCGACATGGTATGGCTCCGTAAATCTGCAGTCTTGAAGACTTGATCGCACCGGCAGGGCCGCTAGTCGCCGACCGCCCTCGATCGCCCGCACATTCGACGGCGCCGGTCAATCAAAATCCGGCAGCGACTTCGCCGTGGTGAGCAGTTGTCCCAAACGAGTTGACACGCGTTCTTTGACCCGGGAGATCCCCGGCTCGTCGTCGACGCGTTCCCGCTGTGGGACGAACGTTGTGTCGCTGGGCGGCGCCGGCTGCGGGACAACCGGCGCTTCGCAATCCGGGCGTGGGACACATCGATCACAAGGGCCTCCGACCTGGCATCCACCACACTGGCCGCAGGGAGCTTGAAGCGGCCGGGATTCCTGCTGCTCATAGGGCAGCCTGCGAATCTCAGCTTCATTAAGGTATGAGTTAGTGACGCCCAATTCAAGTCTCACCGGCACCATGAGTGGAATCTCCATGGCCGTGATCGGTTGACGTATGGGCTTTTGCGGTGCTTCCCGGAACGGGCGCACGCCGGCACAATCGCCGCCGACCTGGGGACGTGTCGGATTTCCACAGCGCTGACAGCAATTCCAGCGATGTGGCGCCTCGCAGTCCGGGCCGGGAGCGGCACACAGGGGAGCTGCGCAACCGCACCAGGGGCCACTGTAGGGCTGTGTCACGCCGTTCCCCATCTGCGGCCGCTGGTCGTTATACTCCCGCATCCGTTCCGTATAGTCGCGGTCGCGTTCCTCCATCAGGCGGCGCATCTCTTCCATGTTGACCTGGAGCTGCCCGACCTGTATCCGTTGATCCAAGTCCATGCCGATTTTTGTACGCAGGGACTCATCGTACTGGCTCCGTACCTGGCAACGCTGCTTTTCCAGATCCGCGTGCAAGCGCGCCAGTTCCAGGTCATGCTCCTCTTTCAATGCCAGCTTCTCGTCATCCAGGTGCGACTGCACGGCGCGCACCTCTTCGAGTGCCAACTGTTGCGCCAGGAGTCGCCGCTCTGCCTGGTCTTGAAAGAAGGCGTGCCAGCGGGCACTGATGACACTGCAGCCCGGAGCGCAGATGATCAGCGACGCAATCCATAGCCATTTGCCCACGCGACCCATGGGAGCCATGAGGTCCTCCTTCCCTGGCACAGAACTCCGTGGCCGCTTCTGTTCCTGCCTTCGACGGCCAGTGGACCGCTAGTCCGCAATAACTCAAGCATCGTCCGTTCCCATTGGGCGGATTTATCCTATCGACACGCATGCCGGTCGTGACGATTCTGCGGAACGGACGATCCATCCCGTGCATTCGTCTGCTCACACTGGCAGGCGCGGTCCTGCCGTTAGCGGGTCCGTGCCATGCTTCGCCCGTTCCGCAGTGCTCACTCGGTAGGTCGCGGGACAGGATCATTGGACGACACAACCGGCGTGAAATTCCCGCGTTACGGCGACTCGAGCCATGCTGCATGCACGGCGTCCGTCGAAGTTGCAAAGCACCTG
This sequence comes from uncultured Planctomycetaceae bacterium, assembly GCA_964633565.1. Taxonomy (GTDB): domain Bacteria; phylum Planctomycetota; class Planctomycetia; order Planctomycetales; family Planctomycetaceae; genus CAZWGW01. The sequence continues at coordinate 3,590 of CAZWGW010000008.1, read as the reverse complement.
GTAGCGGGGCGAAAATGCGACCCACCGGACCGCGACATGGGGAGGTAATGAAGCGTGACGACATTTGGCATTAATGCATTGGGAATCTCGATCGTTACTCTGGCAAGCGCTGCCCTGCTTTCCGCCGCCGACCACCCCCCGCTGGCACTCCACCCCGACAACCCCCACTACTTCCATTTCCGCGGCAAGCCGACGGTCCTCATCTCCTCCGCCGAACACTACGGCGCCGTGCTCAACCGGGACTTCGACTACCACAAGTACCTCGCCGAGCTACAAACGCACGGCCTCAACCAGACCCGCACGTTCGTCGGGGCAGACTGCGAATCGCCCGGCTCGTTCAACATCGCCCGCAACACACTGGCGCCGGCCGAGGGGAAGTTCATCTGTCCCTGGGCGCGGAGCGAGACGCCGGGTTATCCGAACGGCGGAAACAAGTTCGACCTCTCCCGCTTCGACGACGCCTACTTCGCGCGGCTGCGTGATTTCATGGCGGAGGCGTCGCGCCGTGGCGTCATCGTCGAGCTGAACCTCTTCTGCCCGTTCTACGGCGATGAAATGTGGCGGCTCAGCCCGATGAACGCCGCCAACAACGTGAACAACGTCGGCAACGTCCCCCGTACCGATGTCTACACACTGGACAAGCACGGCGGACTGCTGCCGTTTCAGGACACGATGGTGCGGCGGATCGTGACGGAACTCGCGGACTGCGACAACGTCTACTACGAAGTCTGCAACGAGCCGTACTTCGGCGGCGTGACGATGGAGTGGCAGCGGCACATCGTCGACACGATCGTAGACGCCGAGAAAGGGTTCGAGCACCGGCACCTGATCTCACTCAATATTGCCAATGGCTCGGCGAAGGTCGTTGAGCCGCATCCGGCCGTGTCGATTTTCAACTTTCATTACGCGAACCCGCCGACGGCCGTGGCGGAGAACTTCGGGCTGAACAAGGTGGTCGGCGACAACGAGACGGGCTTCCGCGGGACCGGCGATACGCCCTACCGGCAGGAAGCATGGCAGTTCCTCCTCGCGGGGGGCGCGTTGTTCAGCCACCTCGATTATTCGTTTGCCGTGGGACATGAGGACGGGACGTTCGAGTATTCCGACAAGCAGCCCGGCGGCGGGAATCGTGGGTTCCGCGCGCAGATGGGTGTGCTGAAGAAGTTCATCGAGTCGTTCGAGTTCGTCCGCATGGCGCCGCACAACGAACTGCTGAAGGTCAAGCTGGGGGAGAAAGCAGCGGCATTTCTGCTGGCGGAGCCGGGGCGGCAGTATGCGGCGTATGTGTTCGCACGTGGTCTGGTGGAGCTGACGCTGGAACTTCCGGCGGGAGAATATACGGGGGAGTGGCTCGCCCCCGTAACCGGGGAGTCGGTGCAGCCTGTGTCGGTCGATGGCGGACGCGTGACGCTGATATCGCCGGCGTTTGAGACGGACATCGCACTGCGGCTGAAGCGGCAGTAGACGTGCAACTGGGGGCCGGGCTTTGTTAGAGTTTCGGAGTCCTCTAACCGAACGGAGCTTGCTCATGCCGCGAAGTCAGATCCACACGTCCATTGCCTGCCTGTCGTTGATCATCACCGCGCAGGCGGCCGTTGCGGCCGACTGGCCGCAGTGGCGCGGGCCAAACCGCGATGGACGGTCAGAAGAAACCGGGCTCATCCGCGACTGGACGGCACAGCAGCCCACGCTCGAATGGATGGTCGAGGGGATGGGACGCGGCTACGCGAGCCTGTCGGCCGTCGGCGGGCGGCTCTATACGACGGGGAATTTCGAGGACGGACAGGGGGTCGTCGCCATCGACGCGGCCAGCGGCAGCGTGGTCTGGCGGCAGCCGGTGACCGACGCCGTCCCTCAACACCAGTACGAAGGCTCGCGCTGCACGCCGACTGTGGACGGCGACCGGTTGTATGTCGTAGCGTCGGACGGACAGATCGCCTGCCTGCAGGCGGACGACGGGTCAATCGTCTGGAAGAAGAGTTTCCGGAACGAGTGGCAGGGGCGGTTGATGTCGAACTGGGGCTTTTCCGAGTCCCCCCTGGTCGACGGCGATCGCGTGCTGTGTACTCCCGGTGGGCCGGGAGCGACGATCGTGGCGCTCAACAAAATGACGGGCGATGAAATCTGGCGCAGCGGTCCGCCGGCGGCACAGCCGGCCGCCGAAGAAGCGCCGCCAGCAGGGGGCCGGCGCAATCGCCGGCGCGGCGGCAGCGGGGCGGCGGCGTACTCGTCGATCGTGATCTCGAACGGCGCGGGGGTGAAACAGTACGTGCAGCTCATCGGGTCCGGTGTGATCGGCGTCCGGGCGGAGGACGGCAAGTTCCTGTGGAACTACAACCGGATTGCGAACGGCACCGCCAATATCCCGACGCCAATCGTCACGGGGGACTATGTCTTCACCTCGACCGGCTATCAGACCGGAGCGGCGCTGCTCAAGCTGTCGCCCGACGGCGAAGGCGTAAAGGCGGATGAGGTCTATTTCCTCGACGCCGGCACGTTCCAGAACCATCACGGCCAGATGATCCTGGTTGACGGGCACGTCTACGCCGGACATCAGCACGGCAACGGGTTCCCGATCTGCGTGGAACTGGAGACCGGCAAGGTCGTCTGGGGCGGCAATATCCGCGGGGCGGGTCGGGGCTCGGCGGCCATCACGTATGCCGACGGCCAGATCATCTTCCGCTATCAGGATGGCACGCTCGCGCTGATTGCGGCGACGCCCGCCGAGTATCAACTCAACGGCACGCTGCAGCCGGAGTACCAGGAGGACCGGAGCTGGTCTCACCCGGTCGTCGTCGACGGTAAGCTGTACCTGCGCGAGCAGGACAAGCTGATGTGCTACAGCCTGCGCGACACGTAGCGCACGCGCCTCGCGTGCGGTTCACACGCTCTCCCGTCGGGTCTCTGCCGCTGCTGCGAATCGTCGCCGTCATTGGAGGAGTCGCCTCATGCGCCCTTCTGCCCTGGTGTTGCTTTGTGCTTTCGTGGTGAGCTTCTCTCCGCTCCTTACGGGTATTCCCGCGCTGGCCGCCGACCGGCCGCCCAACATCCTGTTCATCCTCACCGACGACCAGCGGTTCGACTCGCTGGGCTGCATGGGGAACACGGTCATCCAGACGCCCAACATCGACCGGCTGGCGGCCGACGGGGTCGTATTCGACAACATGTTCTGCACGACGTCGATCTGCGCCATCAGCCGGGCGAGTTTCATGCTGGGGCAGTACGAGCGACGGCATCGGATCGACAGCTTTCAGAAACCGTACTCAACTGAGCAGCTTGCGCAGAGCTTTCCCATGCTGCTGCGGCGCCACGGCTACCGCCTCGGGCTGATCGGCAAGTGGGGGATCGGCGGCGCGCTGCCGGCCGAGCAGTACGACTACTGGCGCGGCTACGCGGGACAGGGGAGCTACTTCCCGAAAGGAGAGAAAGGGACCGGCAAGCACCTCACCGACACGATGGGGGAGCAGGCGCTGGAGTTCCTGGAGGGATGCCAACCCGATCAGCCGTGGTTGCTGCAATTCTACACCAAGGCGGCCCATTGCCAGGACGGCGACCCGTGGCCGTTTCAGCCGGCCCCGCGCTACAACACG
>CAZWGW010000007.1:25122-26551 GCA_964633565.1 uncultured Planctomycetaceae bacterium | reverse complement strand
TTCGGCGATCTTGACACGTCCACCATCAAGCAGCTTCCGCCGGGCCGGCAGAAGGTGGTGACGCGCTGGCATAACGAGTCGCAGCGCGAACATGTCTATCAGCGCTTTCAGGAGGAGATGAAGAAGGGCAGGCAGGCATACATCGTCTGTCCGCGGGTCGAAACGGAATCGCCCGGCGCGCGCGACGCCGCAGCCGAGACCGTGTTCGAGTATCTGGCCCGCACCGAACTCGCGGGTTTTCGAGTGGCGCTGGTACACGGGCAGATGGACCGCGAGGAACGAGCCGCAACGATGCGGCAGTTCCGCGAAGGAGAGCTGGACGCCCTGGTGTCGACGACCGTCATCGAAGTCGGAGTCGATGTGCCGAATGCAACGCTGATGATCGTGCTGCAGGCGGAGCGTTTCGGGCTGGCACAGTTGCATCAACTGCGGGGGCGGATCGCACGCGGCACATTCCAGGGCTACTACTGGCTGTTCTCCGAGTCGGAAGCGGCCGATGCGGTCGAGCGCCTGGAAGCGCTGGAAACGATGACGGACGGGTTCCAGATTGCGGAGAAGGACTTCGAGCTGCGCGGGCCGGGGGACGTGCTGGGGACGCGCCAGCACGGGGAGTTGCCGCTGCGCGTCGCGGACCCGCTGCGGGACGCCGAGGTTCTGGATGAGGCGCACGAGGTGGCATTCCGGCTCGTCGACAGCGGAGAGTTCGACCGGCCGGAGTTTGCGCCGCTCAAGGTGCGGGTGCTGGAACGGTTTGGAACGCTGTTCGACTTGCCGCAGAGCGGGTGAGCGCGCACCGGGCCGTTGCCGTCGCGCGATCCTGCAGCCGCGGCTACACGACGACATCGTCGAGCGCGGAAAGACTGACGACTTCGTCGCGACGAACAAGCACGCGCTTGCGATTCGCGCCAATGCCGTGGCGCTTGCAGTCGAGGACGTACAATTCGCGCGTCGTCGTGCTGTCGCGCAGGTCGTGGACGTCGGCTTCCTCGAGAACGAAGTAGCGATGGTCGGCAGCGGCGAGCGTGCCGATCGACACGTACTGGCTGGCGAGATCGAGCACAACCTGGCGGCCGAGGAGTGGCTGCAGCGCGGTATCGAGAGTGGGATCCGACATCGATCCTGCCGTGAAGGGACAAGTGAGTCCGCAGAGTCGTATTGTCCGTAGCCGCAGGCGAGGGTGGGCGCGCTCACAATCCCTCGCCTGCGGCTACGGGTTAAACAACCGGGTCGCGAGCGCGATCCCATCGAGATCATACTTCAATGACTCTCGCCCGGACACTCACGGCGCGACGGCTGGCGGCGCCGCGGCGGCCGGCAGAGGCCCCTGCGATCCCCAGATGAACCAGTCGGGATAGACGTAGACCCAGTAGCCGGCCGGCAGGCCGCTGCGCTCACGCTAGGCAGACCCGTCCCAGCGACCGTCGTCACG
>CAZWGW010000007.1:17884-25112 GCA_964633565.1 uncultured Planctomycetaceae bacterium | reverse complement strand
CGTGTGGCGGAGGGCGTGGAAGTCGAGCACCCTGCCGCTGCGGTCCCGGTAGGCTGTCCCGTCCCAGCGACCGTAGTCATGAAATGCGCCATATCGGGCGTGGTCGTCCGGCGCGGCGACCTTGTCCAGCAGGTCGGCGTACTTTCCGGCGACGGCGGCTTTCTGATACGCGTCGACCGATGGGAGCGCGACCGGGTCGGACTGGCGAATGCCACTCTGGCTCGACCAGAGGCTGCGCGCCTGGCGGACCAGGTCGATGAATTCCCGCCGGCGGCCCGTGGGATCGTCCCCCTTCGCCACTTGGGCAGTTTCCAGGATCGCATCAAAGTTGGCCAGTTCACAGTATTGCGACTGACGGAGCAACATCCCGAAGGCCGCGACTGCGGCCGCCCATTCAAAATCCCGCGAAGGGGCCGTCTGGTTCCCTGTATCGATCAGCGACACATCGAGGCGCGAGCTCTCGTTGGATGTCGGGCGCTTGTAGCGCAGGCGAATCGTGAGCGTGTCGTTGAACGGCACGCGGCCCCCTTCCGCTTCAGGCCGCTCAACAACCTTCAGGTTGTTGCGGACGTTGAATCGCCGCGCTGCCTTTTGTCCGAACACTGCCTGAACGGCCTTCTCGAGTTCCACCTTGCGCTGTTCCGAATAGACCTCACCGTCAATCGTGACGGAGTCTTTCGCGTGCCGGACATCGACGACGCCGTCCGCGATCGCGCCAAACCGGACGGAGCGCCAATTGACGGCGTCGTTCAGACGCGCGTCGTAATTCTGGCCGGCGTCCGTGCGCGGGATATATTCGTACAACGCTGTCACAGTGTGCCCCGACCCGAGTTCACCCCCATCAACGCCGTCGTTGTCGAAATCCTGCTCGGCCAGGTCGCGGTTCTCGTATCCAATGAGCCGATAGGAGGCGACGTGGAGCGAATTGAAATCGACCTGCAGTTTCACATCCTTCGCAACGGTATAGAGCGTCCCCATGAGCTGCTCGACAAACGCCTTGCGGGCCTCATCAAGGCTGTCGATGTAGAAGTATTGGCCGTTACCGTGGTCGGCGAGTTTCTCGAGTTTGGCGTCCTTGAGGTTGCCCGTCCCGAAGCCGAAGATGCTGAGGAACACGCCGGATTCACGCTGGACCTCGATCATCCGCACGAGTTCGTCGTCGTCGCTGATGCCGACGTTGAAGTCGCCGTCCGAACAGAGGACCACGCGGTTGGTGCCGTTGGCGATGAAGTGCCGCCGGGCGACGTCGTAGGCGAGGGTCAGCCCCCCGGCGCCATTGGTCGAGCCGCCGGCGGTGAGGGCATCAACGGCGGCCACGATCGTTTCACGCCGGTCGCCGGGAGTACCGTCGAGGATTTGCCGGGCTTCGTCGGAGTAGGTGACCAGGGCAATCCGGTCGTTTTCGGTGAGCTGTTCCGTCAACATGCGCAGGGATTTCTGTGCCAGGGGGAGCTTGTTCTCTTCCTGCATGGAGCCGGAGACGTCCACGAGGAACACCAGCGAAGTCGGGGGTCGCCGGGCGTCGTCGACCTCCTGTGCCTTGAGGGCAATCCGCGCCAGCCGGTGAGCGGGCTGCCAGGGGCAGGGCGCGGCTTCGACAGTGACGGCAACGGGGTGCACGTCCGTCGGCTCGGGATAGGCATACGGGAAGTAGTTCATCAGTTCCTCAATGCGGACGGCATCAGCCGGAGGCCACTGGCCGTCGTCGAGGAACCGCCGAATGTTGGAGTACGACGCCGTGTCCGTATCGATCGAAAACGTCGACACGGGCGCGTCGAGCGCCGACGTGAATTCGCGTTCGATGATCTGTGCGTAGTGCTCCGCCGATTGGCGCAGAAATTCTTCACCGGCCTGCGTTTTCGCAAACGCCTGAGAAAGCTCGGTCCGGAGCTCCCGGTTGGAGAAATCGTTGATCCGGGGACTGTGTCTGGACCAGTCAAAGTCGAAGTAGGCCTTGGCCTCCCCCGACTCTTCCCGCAGCGCTGCGGCTGCGGGCTGCTGCGCGGGGAGGTCGGACAATGCGTCATGCAGTCGAACGGTCTGCTCGACCAGCAGATGCAGTTCCTGCAGTTGTTGCGGGTCGGCCGACGGCGAGGCGGCTGTCGTTCCGGCGGCAGACGTCATGTGCGGCAGCGGTTTCGACTCATCGGCCGCCAGACCCTCCGCACGTGGAGCACCCTCAAGTTGTGCCTGCGCGGGCACCGGCTGGCTGCCCCCCGGCTGGCCCTGTTGCTGCTTGAGCAAGCGTCGAGCGCGTTCCTTCAGTTCCAGTCGATACCGACCATTCTCGTCGAGTCCCGGACGCGCATCCGCTTCGCTCGAGCTGAGGTCTAAAGATTCGCGTTCCGCGACAAACGAGCGGCGATGAAGCGCACCCGCCGCGTTCTGTCGAGATTCCGTGGCCACCGCGGGCTCGCCCGGGGACGTCGCTGGGGCCGGCACGCTGCCGTCAACGGACGGCGTCAAGAATCCCCGGTCATATGGACTCCCGCCGCCGCCCAGCCCCCTCTGCCCCTGCCCCTGGCGTTGCGTATAGAGGGTCGCGGACTGCTGGCCAACCTCCGCGTCGAGGCGGACCCCCTTGTCACGCGCCCCGCCGGAGGTGTCGCTGTTGCCGCTGTCGACCCACTCGGGGACTGTCTGCAGCGCCTCGTTCATGACCGGCTGGCCGCGGGCCACCTCCCACGCTCCCCGTTCGACGTCCGCCTGATCGCCCCACCCGAACTGTTTGGTCTGTGCGCTGACGTCCCGCGCGAGGAAGTATGCGTCGGTCCGACTGAAATCACCGTCGGCAGCAAAGCCATTCGCCGATGCGTCCGGCAACAGGACCGGTGCTACATAAAACCGCTGCACGGGTTGCCCGCCCGATGCGGAGACGTCGACAAAGTGGAGTCCAGTGCCCGCATCGCGCTGGAGTCGGTCCACGTTCCACTCCCCACGAAAGTTAAACGCCAGATTGAGGTGCTCAGTACCGTTCGCGTCGCGTCCTTCGGTGGTGTAGACGACAAAGCCCGTTGGTTCCGCCGAGTCGGCGTTCGAGTCGACGAAGGCGACGTCCGTCCCGCGATTCGGGTCGGGCGCGACGGAGACCAGAACCAGCGCCACCGCGACCATTGCCAGCGACGCCAGGAGCACAGCGCCGCGCGTAGCGCGGCGGCCGATGGGGGCCGCACCATGTCCGGTCGAATACCGCGCCCGGTTCGGGACCGTGGACGCGAGCGATGTCAACTGCCGCCGGGCGGCCGCGCGAATCCGTTGCCTTTGTTCGAGGGACAGTTCACCCACCGGTTCCGATTGCAGCGCCGCAAAAACCAGCGCCACGGTCTCGCGCAGCGTTTGAATTTCGCGACGGGCCGCCGGATCGTGCGCCAACCGATCTTCGAGCGCCTGCTTTTCATTGTGCGGGAGCTCATCCAGCACATAGGCGGTCCACACAGGATCGTCAAATTGTTGAATGCTGTCGCTCATCGGGTCACTCCGCGGCAGTGGCGCCCGCCGTCGACATTCAAGGGACGGGAATCGTCGTGCGGGCCAATCGTTCCCGGACTTTCTTGAGGCCGGTGTGAATCAGGAACCCGACGTTGGAGACGGACAACCCGGTGATCGCGCCAATTTCGCGGTAACTCAAGCCTTGCTGGAACTTGAGGCGAATGCACTCCTGCTGATTCGCTGTGAGACGGGACATTTCGACAAGAACGAATTCGAGCGTGTCGCGATCCTCGACTGTTTGCAAAGGTTCGTCGCACGGTATCCCCACACAGGGTTCTGGTGGGTCTGCCGCAACGCGGACCCGAGACTCCTTGCGCCGCACGTCGAGCGCGTGATTGCGACAAACGGTGTACAACCATTGGGCGAGCCGGCCGTTGAGAGTTGACGGATCTTCTTTGCATAGCTTGAGAAACGTCTCCTGGACGACGTCGCGTGCGCGGTCGGCGTCCCCGGTAATGCGCTGCGCGTACCGCAACAATCGCCCTTCGTATCGATCGAGGGCGGTCGTCACCCACCCCAGGCGGGTCACTTCTCCATCGTCGCTCATTCCGGTCCCCCACTGCGGCCGCAGTGTATCTTAGCGACGTCCTGCCACGGGAGGTTGTTAGGACAAATCGACGGGACCGGGCGGATTACCGTCAAAGCCGGGAAGCGGCGGCCAATGCTGCCGCTCCGGTGGATTCTGCCGCAACGGGAGGCCGTAGCTCCGGCAATCGGGATTGACGCTTGTGCGCGGGTCGGCGTATGTTCCGGCCCCTCTCTCGAATCCCTCCTCGACCGTCTCCCACGAATTACCCGAAACGCGACGGATGGCCGCAGTCCGAGTGCCGCCGCCGCGCCGGGAACCACGGAGTTGTTCGCATGTACCAGCGTCCTGGGGCGTCTCGAACGCGCAAATCGCAAGTTGTTCATGTGAGGCGGCACTGGCGACAGTTTCTGTCCGCCTGTGTGCTGGCCGTCTGCAGCGCCTGGGGTTGCCAGGAACTCGATTTGCGGCTGCAGAGTCCGGAGGAAGAACGACGCGAGAACGCGAAGGCGGCCCTTCGCGGCGAGGAGGGACATTCCCAGTTGATCGGAGACTACATCAACGTCACCGGCCTGAAAGTCGTGGCGCTGGACGGAGTCGGCCTCGTCGTCAACCTGGACGGCACCGGGGACGACCCGGCGAGCACCGTCTACCGGACGAGCGTCGAAGATGACATGCGGCGGCGGGGCATCCGGGACCCCAATCGCATCCTCGCAGACCCCTCGACGACGGTCGTCAAGGTCCGCGCCTATCTGCCCCCTCTGCTCAAGAAGCATGAGCGATTTGACGTGGAAGTGCAGATGCCTGACGGCAGCGAGGCCAAGAGTCTCCGGGGCGGCACACTGCTCGAATGCAATCTGGCAGAGCAGGCGTTCGTACCTGGACGAGGCTCCCTCAAGGGGCACCGGTTGGCCGTCGCCAACGGGCAGATCCTTGTGGCGGGCGATGATGAAGACTCAGCCAGCGGCAGCCTGAAGCGGGGCATCGTACCAGGCGGCGCCGTTTATGTCGGTGACGATCGGAACCTGGCCATCTTCCTGCGTCCGGACTACAAGAACGTCCGCATGGCGGACACGATTGCGAAGCGGATCGGCCAGCGATTTCACGATTATGACCAGTACGGAATCAAGCGGCCTCTGGCCGAAGCCGTCAACGATGGGAAGATCGAGTTGATTGTGCACGGCCGCTACCGGGACAATTATCCGCGGTTCCTGCAGTGCATCCGCTCCATGACGTTACGAGAGACAACGATCGAACGGCAATTGCGGATCCAGAAGTTGAAAGAAGAAGTGCAGTCCGGTCCGACCGCGGCCCGGGCGGCCATCGAACTCGAGGCGATCGGGGTCGACGCGATTCCGGTTCTGCAGGCCAGTCTCGCCGCGCCGGAACTGGAGGCACGCTTCTACGCCGCCGAGGCGCTGGCCTATCTGGGGCAGGACGAGGCGGCGCCTGTGCTGCGTGAAGCGGCTGCGCAGGAGCCGGCGTTCCGGGTCTATGCCCTGGCGGCGCTGACGGCACTGGACAGCGCCGCGGCGGCGGTCGAGCTTCAGACGCTGCTCGATCATGCCAGCATGGAAACGCGGTACGGGGCAGTGCGAGCGCTGTCGACAATGGACCCACACGACCCGTCGATCGCCGCAGAGGAACTCCCCGGCGGCTGCGTACTGCGCGTCGTCGATTCGACGGGCGAGCCGATGATTCACCTCACGAGGCGAATGAAATCCGAAATTGTCGTGTTTGGCGCGGAGCAGCGATTTCAGCCGCCGATGGTGGCGGCGGCCGGCAAGGACTTCCTGATCAAGGCAGACGCCCACCGTACGACCGTGACCATCAACCACTTCATCCCGGGCGAGGAGACGGAGCGTGTCGAGGTTTCGTCGTGCGTGGCGGATGTGATCCGCGCGCTGGCGAAACTCGGTGCACGTTATCCGGATATCGTTCAATTGCTCGTCGAAGCGGACCGACAGCACAACTTGCCGGGCGAGATCGGTATCGACGAGATGCCGCGAGCGGGTCGGACGTTTCTGCGTCAGGCCGCGGGGTCCGTACCGGCATCGCCGGCGAGCGAACCGGCGTCAGGCCCGGACGGTCCGGTGCCGAACCTGTTCGATCCGGGCCACCACCCGTTCAGCCTGCAGCCCGATCAGGTCCTCGAAGACGACTCGGCGGCCCTCGTGCCGGAGACGTCCGACGAGGTCGATCCGTTCGTCCGATAATCCGCCACGCCGCCCTGCGGCCGGCCGACCCGCAAGCATTGCACGCCGCGCGCACTGGTCATCGGAAACCGGCAAATGCTCCAGCAGCTCGAACTGTTCGGCTTCAAGAGCTTTGCCGACCGCACGACATTTGACTTCGTGCCGGGGATTACCTGCGTGGTGGGGCCGAACGGGAGCGGAAAAAGCAACGTCGTCGACGCGATCAAGTGGATTCTTGGCGACCAGAGCGCCAAGAGCCTGCGCGGCAAGGAGATGGCGGACGTGATCTTCAACGGGTCCGCGGGTCGCAAACCCAGCGGGCTCGCCGAAGCGACATTGAGCTTCGACAACCGATCGGGACTCCTCCCGGTGGACGCCGCCCAAGTGCGAGTCGGGCGGCGGCTGTATCGCAGCGGAGAATCCGAGTATCTGCTGAACGGCGGCGTCGTGCGGTTGAAGGACGTGCGCGACGTGTTTCTGGGGACGGGTGCGGGAACGAGCGCCTACAGCATCATCGAGCAGGGGCGGGTGGACCAGATCCTGCAGGCCAACCCCACGACGCGGCGCGTGGTGTTCGAGGAGGCGGCCGGTATCAGCCGCTACCGCAATCGCAAAGTGGACGCCGAGCGCAAACTTGAACGGGTGTCGCAGAACTTGGCGCGGCTGACCGACATTGTGCGCGAGGTCGAAGCGCAGTTGCACGCGACGCGAAACCAGGCGTCGAAGGCGGCACGATTTCGCGATCTGTCCCGGGAGTTGCGCGAGTTGTGGACGGGACTGGCCGCCGACGACTATCGACACCTGACCGGCCGGTTGGCCGGATTGGAGGGAGAAGCAGCAGGTCTCGTGCGGGAACTCGCGGAACTGAATGGACAACTGGCCGGACTGGAAGGGGCGAAAACCGAAGTCGAAACGGCACTTGCCGCCGCCGATCAGCAGTGGAACGGCCTCCAACGCAAGTCGTCAGCCAACCGCGAGACGATTGCCTCGCAGGAATCAACCATCCGGCACCTTTCGA
>CAZWGW010000007.1:0-17874 GCA_964633565.1 uncultured Planctomycetaceae bacterium | reverse complement strand
CGGGAACTGGACGCCGACGTGGCTGAACTGCGGGCCGAACGGCTGCGGATTGCGGTGCGCGTCCGGACGACGGAGCGTGAACTGCGCGAGACATCCGATCGAGTGCAGCGTTTCGAGCATTCACTCGCCGCCCAACGGCAGGGACTGCAGGCGCGCGGGACAGTGCTGGCCCAATTGCAGCGGCAGACGGAGCAGGCGCGGGAACGGACTGCCGGGTTGCGTGCGCAGCGGACGGCCCTTGCGGAATCACGCACGGAACAGGTGGGACGCGTGACGCTCCTGCGGTCGCAGGCCGCGACCGCCGACACAGCCGTGCACGCGTCCCGGCGTCAACACGAAGATCTCGAGGAATCGATCCGTCAGGCTGCCGGGCGGCGCGATGCTCTGGCGGCTGTGGTGTTGGAAATCGAAATGGCGCACGCACAGGCTGCGGCCGACGTGGACCGGATGCAAGGCGAGCGATTGCAGCTTCTGGACGAGCAGGGGCATAGTGAGAAGTCACTGGCAGCAATGCGGGACCAGCGTGTGGCGTGGGAGGCGCGCATCCACGTGCTGGAAGAACTGGAACGGCGGCAGGAGGGACTGGGACTGGGTGTGCAGGAGATCCTGCGGCGGGCAGCAGAACTGCCGGAACGACCCTGGAACAGAATCCTGGGATGCGTGGGTGAACTTCTGGACGTGCCCCTCGAGCATGCCCCCCTGCTGGAAGTCGCGCTCGGCACGCGGGCCCAGATGCTGGTGACCAGTGATATGTCGTCGCTGGTCGAATACCTGAATCACTGCGACGGGTTCATGCTGGGGCGAGTCGGATTCCTGGAGTTGTCTCCGGCGGAATCCGGCGCAGCCCTTACGACACCGCCAATGGACGTCGGGGCGGACCTGTCCTGCGAACCGGGGATCGTGACGCGCGCCGACCGACTCGTCGTTGAACCGGAACAGGTTCGTGGGCTGGCGGCCCGTCTTCTGTCGAATACGTGGATCGTGGAGACGCTGGAAGTCGCCCGTCGAATCTGGCAGCGCAGCAGCGGGCGGACGCGGTGTGTCACGCTGCAGGGAGAACTGGTCGACGTGGACGGGGCCCTGTACGCCGGCACGGTCCCCGATGGGACTTCGGTTGTATCGCGAAAGAGTGAATTGCGGCGATTGCGCGCCGAAGTGCGGCAACTCGACGGTGAGATGGCAGAGCAATTGCAGGAATTGACCGCTCTCGGGCGGAACCTGACGGGAATCGATCAGGAACTGGCCGTCGCCGAGAATCGGCGCCAAATGTCGGGAGAGCAGTCCGTCGAGGCCCGGCTTGAACTCGCCGACAAGGACCGCGAACTGGAGCGGCTGACCGCCGAGCGGGACCGGGTCGGTGCAGCAATGTCCGGACTCATCCGGGAACATGCGGCGATTCTGGCTGAGTTGGAGCGCGTCGAATCAGGCGTCGAGGAATGCCAGAATCAGATGGCCGCCTCTCAGGCGGCGGCGGACGCTGCCAGTGGCGAACTGGAAGAGATTGAACGGACGCTGCAGGAAGTGCACGAGGAGACCAAACGTGAGCAGCTTGAGCTGGCCACGCACGAGGAACGGGGGCATGCGCTCCGGGATGCGCAGCAGCGATTGGAACGGGACCAGACGCATCGAGCGCGGCAACTGCAGCAGGCCACGGAGCGCCTGCGGGCCGCCCACGGCACACGGCAGTCGACGCGATTGCAGATCCTCGACACGCAGAGCCGCGTTGCGGAATTGTTCGCCAGGGCGGAACAGCTTGATGCGGAGATCGCACAGGCCGAAGTCGAGCGAACAGAATTCCGTGCGCGGAGGTCAGCCATCCATCGCAGCGAGGATGAATTACATGCGCACCGCCGGCGACTGAGCGATGCCTGCCACGCCTGCGAACTGCAGATCCGGGAGTCGCGGCACCAGGTGGAAACCCTGCAGGCACGGATCGAAGAGGAATACCAACTGCATCTGCCGGACCTGGTCGCGGAAGGGGTTTCCGCACTCAATCAGTGGAAGGGACGGTCGGAGAACGGTTCCCCGGAGTCGGATGCGGACGATCCGGCGGCGGATGATGCAGGCAGGTCTGCGCCGGCGACAGCGTCGCTCCTGACACCACACAATCGTCACCACGCCCCGGCGGGACAGCCGGCGACCGGTCGACAACTGACCGACCCGGAGGTCCGTGGCGAACTGGAATCCGAGGTACAGCGGCTGCGGCGTAAGCTGAAGGCCATGGGGCACGTCAACACCGAGGCGCTCGAGAGCCTTGACGAGTTGGAAACACGCTTTGGACGACTCAGCGGCCAACTGCAGGACCTGACGGAAGCCAGATCGGCGCTCGAGGAGATCATCCGCCGGATCAACGCCGAGGGCCGTCGAATGTTCCTGGAATCGTTTGAATCGATCCGCGGGCACTTCCGCGAACTGTTCCGCAAGTTGTTCGGAGGGGGCGAGGCGGACATCGTGCTGGAGGACCCGAACGACGTGCTGGAGTGCGGCATTGACATTGTGGCGCGTCCACCGGGCAAGGAACTGCGGAGCATTACCCTGCTCAGCGGCGGCGAGAAGACGCTGACCGCGATCGCGCTCCTGTTCGCGATGTTCAGGAGCAAGCCCAGCCCGTACTGCATTCTGGACGAAGTCGACGCGGCCCTCGACGAGGCCAACGTGGAACGCTACGCGTCGATCCTCAAGGACTTTGTGCAGATGACGCAATTCGTGGTGATCACGCACCGCAAACGGACGATGACGGCCGCCGACGTCATCTATGGGGTGACGATGGAGCAGGCGGGAGTTTCCAAACGGATGTCCGTGCGGTTCGAGGAGGTCGCGGAAAACGGCGAAATCCGTACGCGCGGGGGACGGGCGGCGTAGCCACATGCCACGGCCGGTCAGTGCGCCACACTGTGCCGCAGACCTCTCAGCCTCAGCGCCATGTCGCCCGGTGCACGTGTCGACGGCCGGTGTCGGACCGGGGCCCCATTCTGCTTGTATTCACACTCCGGATGTGTCACCGTGGTGCGAACCTGATTCCGGCTTCGTCTCCACGGGAATCTCGACATGCCAAACGTCGTCATTCGGGACGGCGACTCGATTGCCCGCATCGCCGTCGACTTCGGCTTCAACTGCTACGAATTCCGAACGCGCGTCGGCAATCGGATGGTCGACGTGCTCGACTCCGATCCCGCGTTTGCCGACAGCCGCCGTGGCGCCAGCGGGAACGGCATCCCGATCCTGTTCCCGTTTCCCAACCGGATTCATGCCGGCAAGTTTGAGTGGGACGGCAAACGCTACGAAATTCCCCTGACGGGCAACCGCCCCAACGCCATCCACGGATTCGCGCTGGATACGCCGTGGCGCGTGATCGACAAGGGAGCGCGGCACGTGGTCGGCCAGTGGCAACTGAGCCGCGACGCCGCCGAGCGTTCCGCATGGTGGCCCACGGACTGCCTGATTGAGGTCCGCTACGAATTGCGACGGTCGACGCTGCACTCGAAAATCCGGATTGTGAATCCCGATCCGCGACCGATGCCCTGGGGCTTTGGAACGCACGCGTATTTCAAGTTGCCGCTCTCCGCGGGGGGGAGCGTGGAACACTGCCTGATCCAGGCGCCGGCTCACCAGCAATGGGTGCTTGCGGAGTTCATTCCGACCGGGGAACGAATTCCAATACCCGCCGAGAAGGACATTCGGCGGGGCG
The DNA here is from genome assembly GCA_964633565.1 of uncultured Planctomycetaceae bacterium. Classification (GTDB taxonomy): domain Bacteria; phylum Planctomycetota; class Planctomycetia; order Planctomycetales; family Planctomycetaceae; genus CAZWGW01. The sequence goes on along the minus strand of CAZWGW010000007.1, from coordinate 14,186 downwards.
CGTACGTGCGGTCGGCGAGGTTTGACGACGTGCTGACGGACCTGCGTCCGGAAGGCGAGTCGCTGGAGTGTCTCGTGATGGACGAAGAATCGGGGCTGGAGATCGTGCAGGCCTGCGCGACGAGCTTTCGCGAAGTGGTCGTCTATACGCCGCCCAATCGGGCAGCCGTCTGCCTGGAGCCGTATACGTGCGTAACGGATGCCGTCAACCTGCAACCGCGCGGGATTGACGCCGGCTGGCGCGTGCTGGAGCCGGGCCGCGAATTTCAGACCTGGATTGACGTTACTGCGCGGCCGGTGATCGCCTGACCCACGGACCACTGATCCAGCGGCCGTCGCGCAGCGTGGCCGTGACGCGGGAGTCCGGATGCAGCAGCGCGGCCCACGGATCACCGTGTGTCGTCTCGCCCGACGTCACGACCGCCAGGTCCGCCGCCTTGCCCGCGGTGATCGTTCCCGACCGGCCCTCAAGCCCGAGGGCGCGCGCCCCGCCCCGCGTGGCCATTTCGAGCAGCCGGGCGGGCGCCATGTCGGGAGACTGCTGCCACAGAAACTGCACCTCGCGCCAGAGACTCAGATCGGGATTCGAGGCGCGGCTGTCCGTACCGAGCGCCAACCGGCCGCCGCGCTCCAGTAACCTCCGCCAGGGATGCGGAGAATGCCCGAAGTAAGCATGAGTTCGCGGGCAATAGACCAGAGTGAGGTTGGGGTGGGCGCAGATGAATTCGAGCTCACCGTCGTCAAGATAGTTCCCGTGGATCACGAGCGCGCGCCCGATCGCCGCAAGCGGCTGCAGGTAATCGATCGGCCGCGCGCCGCGTGGGATCACGCCGTCCCGCCAGAAGCCGCTCGCGCGAAACAGTTCCACGAGGGGCCCTGAACCCTCGCGGAGCAGCATCAGTTCCTCGCGGGTCTCGGCCAGATGCAGCGCCAGCGGAGCATGGTGTTGCGCGGCCAGTGCAACGAGCGCTGCGTAGAGGTCCGGCCGAACACTGTAGGGGGCATGCGGGCTGATGCCGTGCCATCGGTCAACGGTTGTCTCAGCCAGATGCGTTCGAGCCGCCTCAAGCTGCTCCGCCGCGACTGACTCGTCGAGCGCGATCAATTCACGAAAGATGACGGCGCGTGCCGTCCCGGAGTCGAAGCAGTCGGGCGCCCATCCCGGCGTGGCAATTTCCCCCACGGTGGTGCATCCGCCGGCGGCGATTTCGGCCAGTCCCCGGCGCACGGACGCCGGCTGCGAACCGCCGCGCTGTCGCCGATTGGCCACCACGGCGCGGATCCACTCTGCGAAGGGTGCGGGAGGAGTGAGTGGTTGAGCCAGTTCGCTGAACTCGAGGTGCGTATGCGCGTTGACCAGACCGGGGATGACGGCGGCGTTGCCGACGTCCAGGACATCCGGTTCCCGTGCGCACGCGGCGCGGACGGCGCTGATGCGGCTTCCCTGCCACTCGATCACGCCATCCTCGGTCGGCGGCGCATCAACGGGAAAGACCCATCTGGCCCGGAGTGCCATGCAGCCTTCGGTCACGGGAGTGTCTCCGCATCCGAGCCGACGGCCTCAAGGCCACGGTCGGCAATCGCCTGGAGGCGCGTGCGCACCTCCGGTGCCAGCCAGAGATCGATGTGACCCCGTTCCTGATTGATGTCGTCCAGCCGCAAGGCGACGCGGGCTTCCTCATTCGCATCCGGCCGTCCGGCTGCCGCCAGGACCTCCGCAAACGTGCCACGGATTCCGGCGTGGTGGGGATAGCCCTGCCTGGCACGCTCCATCGACTGGAGAGCCTGGGTGAGCATCCGGGCGTCGCCGGTCGACTCGAATCGCGCGAACTGCCACTGTCCTGCGGCCCATTCGAGTTTGGGAGACATCGGATCGCGGCGGATGGCTTCCTGCAGATGTCGCATCGCACGGCCAAAGGCCTCGTCGTCCGCCGCCGTGTTGCCGCTGACGACTCCATATTCCAGGTTCGCAAGGTGAAACCACGGGTCGGGATCAAGTTCGTCCGCCCGCGTCGCCGCCTCGAATTCGCGACGGGCGGCCGCAGAGTCGCGCCTGGAATAGACGGCGAATTCCCCCGCAGCGCTCAGGAGCCGGGCGTAGTACGACGGCCAGAGTCCGGTCAGCAGGCACGCCCCGGCGAGCACCAGCAGGGCCAGTGAGGATGCCACTCGCAGAAACGGCCGCTGCGGTGCGTTGTTCACGACAAATCGCTCCGGCGGACCAGTCCGCCGCCGTTCCCGTTCGCCCACCGTTCCCAGCAGTAGCAGCATCAGCGGAACGCAGACGGCCGGCATGGCGATGCCGCCCGCTCCCAGCAGATGGACACCGAGAGCCAGGCCGGCTGCGAGAATTGCCGAACGGGGTACCTCCACATCCTTCAGAATGAACGAGGCAACCAGCCAGCCTGCCAGCAAGGCGATGGCCTGCACGTCCCAGAACGTCTCGAAGAGAAATTGCACAATGACGAGCAGCATCAATGCGACGAGGCCGACCGCCGGTAAGCCCCAACCGGAAGATCCTGTGCGTGCGGCCTCCGCAGCGTCACGTGGGCCCTGCGCGGGTGCGCCTGCATCAACGCCGCGAGAGCGATGCAGGAATCGCAGCCAGATCCAAACGAGTCCGACCACTGCCAGCAGGCCGCCGCAGGCCCAAACGTCAAGGAACTGATTATGCGGGTCGAGGACCTCTTCGCTCGAACCGGGAAGTTTGTGCTGGAGGTAATGCTGCCGGAAGTTTCCAGGCCCCGTGCCGAACAGGGGATGGTCGACGAGAACGCGCACAGAGGCTGTCCAATACTCCCAACGGTATCCCAGTGATTTGGGGGCTTCCGTCAGTACGAGTCGATCGAGACCGCCGCTCCACACAGCCACGAGTACCAGCGCTGCCACGGCGAGGAATGCGATCGCGACGCCAGACACGACGCGGCGCAAGGGGATCTGCCACCCACGGGACAACAGTCCCCAGCCGATCACACCGACAATCAGCCCGGCCCAGGCCGTGCGACTCTTGGTGAGCACAAGGCAGTAGGCGACGAGTCCGGCGGTCAGCAGTGTCAGCAGCATGCGCCAGCGTGCGAAGGCCCATTGTCCGGCGGTGGAAATCCTGCCCAGAAGCAGGATCAATCCGGCGGCCAGCAGGCCTGCCAGCGTGTTGGTCAGTGCAAACCGCCCGAGCGGTTCGGTGCTGTCCAGCAGGCGCTGTCGAAGCTTGAAGCGGGTCACGGGGTCCAGCTCCGTCGCCAGAGTTCCCAGTTGCTGCTCCAATTCGCGGAACCGGGACAGTTCGCCGGTTGACAACGAGGAGTCCGGCTGGCTGAGCCGGTCCTCCAGTCGAATCAATTCCTGCAGTTGATCGCGATACCTGGGGAACTCGAAGCCGTACTGCCACAGTCCGAAACCACCCAGGACGACGGCGCCGACTGCCAGCGTCCGGGCGAAGAGTTGAAGTCCCGTGGCACCCGGGAGCCACTGCCGCAGCAGCGTCGTCGAAATGCCGACGCCGATCCACTCCCACAGCATATTGAGGGCAAAGCGTTTCTGCCCTTCGGTCGACAGCACGAGCAACGCCGACAACACGTGTCCCGCGACCAGCAGCCACACGGCGGCATCCGCCCGGTCCAGCCGCGGCGGCGGAGTGCGCCGCAACAGCACGAACAGCGACCACGCGCACGCAGTAAGCAACCAGAGTTGCACGATCCAGAGCGTTTCGCCGAGATGCGCCGACTCCGCCGGAACAAACCAGCGAGTCGCCAGGAGCGCCAGGCCCCAGACCGCCGGCAGGCGGCCGGAGGCCACTGCCGACAGGTCAACCGATCCCGAGTCGTGCGACGATTGAACGTGCTGAGGACGAGACTTGCGGGGCACGGTCGCGATTTCGGTACAGTTGAGACGAAACTCCGAGGCGAGACGGCCGCACGCCGATCATCGGCGGCTGCTCCCGGTGCGCATCATAACGGTTTTCGGACACTCGTCGGAGCGAGCGTGGCTCAATGACCACGCGACTCCGGCGGCGGCGGCGGGCCGGCACCGTTTCGACGGCGTCCCACGGTCTCGAGGATGTAGATGATCGCCAGCACGCAGACGATGAGCAGGACGACCAGTGAGGCGCCGTACCAGTCGGCGAGCCGATACAGCAGCAATGCGCCGAGTCCGGTCGTCAGCGTAGCCAGATGCACGGTAAGGACCGCGTTCTTCCGGTTCAGTCCGAGTTCGACGAGCCGATGCGAGAAATGGCATTTGTCGGCGTGAAACGGACTGCGGCCTTCCCTGAGACGGATGAACATCACTGACGAAAAGTCGTACAGCGGGACCGCGAGCACGCAGAGGGGGGCGAGCATCACGTGCCGGCCGGATTGCGCCGGATCATAAAACGTCCCGACGATCGTCAGGCAGGCCAGCATCAATCCGATAAACGTGCTGCCGGAGTCTCCCATGAAGATCCGCGCGGGGGGCCGGTTATGCCAGAGGAATCCCAGCAGCGATCCAGCCAGGACGAGGAGGCACCCCCCCACCAGCCAGCGCGGCGCGGCCTGCGACGTCAGCATCACGGCGGCAAAGATCACGGCCGCAATCAACCCGATGCCGGCGGAGAGCGCATCCATGTTGTCCAGGAAGTTGAAGGCGTTAATCAGCACGATGATCCAGCCGACGGTGACCACGTATCCCAGCCAGGGTTGCGAGACAAAGACCGTGGCACGGACGCCCTGCCACGCGAGCGTTGCCGCCAGCAGCAGGTGCACGACCAGGCGCGGTTGCCACGGCAGACCCTTCAGGTCGTCGAGCAGTCCCATTGCGACCAGCACCGTCCCGGCAAGGAGAATGCACCAGAGTTGACCGGCCCGCGCCAGGAGGCCGGGGAGATGCACGGTCAGGTCGGCCGGGAGGATGGCCGCCGGGGTCGATCGGCTGTGAGCCCACCACGCGATCAGATTCGCGACAGCCAGCGGCAAAACGAAGCCCAGGTAGATTCCGAGGCCCCCGCCGAGGGGCGTCGGCGCTGCATGGACCTTGCGCGACGCGGGATGATCGATCAGGCCCCACCGCGGCGCCAAACGGCGCATCGCGGCCGTCACCGCGAAGGAAACAGCCGCGGCCGGGACTGTACAGGCGAGGGCGAACCAGACGAGGGTCATGGGGGCGTGGCCGAGGTGACGCTCAGGTTCGCGCGACGCGCGCAACAGGAATGGCGCGCGGTGTCAGTCCTGAGTTCGCTGATCCTGCCCGAACGACGTGAAGCGTGCGATCCAGGTCCCGGTCCGGGCTCCGCCCGGCTGCGGCCCGTTCCGAAGCGTCGTCGGATTCGATCAATTCCGGCTGATTCTGCAATTCGTGATGGATGTCGTGTACGACCATCGCCATCTGTCCGAGGAACAACAGGCCGAATATCAGCGCGATCGGGACACTATTGCGCGCGGAGCGCCGGACCTGCAACGCTGGGTCCGGGTGTTCCGCCGTATGGTAACCCGGCCAGACCGGCGTTCCCGACTCATCGACGTACTCCGTGCGATATCTCCAGAGCAGCCAGCAGCACAGCACCACGTAAGCGGGAGCAACGTATTGCGGCCAGTTCCACTCCGTGACGGCTGCATCCGCCATGTCGCCCTGGTCCGTCGTGGCCAGGCCCAGCGCGGAGTAAACGGCGGCAAGGCTGTTGTTCATGAAGTGGAACAGCATCGGAGTCCAGAAACTGCGCGTCGTGAGATAGACAATGTGCATCATGATGCCGATCGGAAAGATCGCCGCCACATGCGGCGGATACATGTGCAGTCCCGCGAACAGGCAGGATGTGATCAGCACCCCCCACACGAGTCCCCACCGGGCCACGAGGCCCCGTCCAATCAGGCCGCGGAGCATGAACTCCTCTCCGACAGCCGGAACAATCGCGAGAAAGAACAGCAGCATCGGCAACGAGGCCCCCTCGATCCCCGCCAGGAATTCCATGATGTTGGTTTCGTCCATGAAGCCCAGTTCGGGCACCTGCTCCACACACCATTTCCACGCGGCCTCCGCGGGCTGCCAGAGGGCGTCGGCCACCAGGCCCAGCGGAAAGACTGCGCTCGCCAGGATGGCCAATTGCGTGAACGACGGCGGGGAGAGATTCAACTTGCGCACCGGCGGCCTGCCGAGACGCCAGCAACCCAGGCCGATCAGCGCCAGGAACGCGAACAGGTTGGGGAGTCCGAAGAACAGCAGCTTGCCGTCGGGACTCAGGGCGTCGACCCGGTTCATCAATTCGGCGGGATCCTGGATGGGTTTTGAAGCCATCGAAACGACGAGAAATACGACGGCGGTCACAATTCCGACACCCAGTTGAAACACGACGATCCCCAGCGTCCACAGCATTGCTTCGGGCAGGCCCGGTCCCGGAGGCCGCGGCGCCGCGTCCGATGCATCGGAATCGAAGAACTCCACGTCATCCAGCGGCGGCCCGATCCCGCGCGCGGGAATCGCGACATGATCCGCCGGAACCTCGAGCGGTCCTGCCGCAGGCTCCGGCATCAAGGATTCTGATTCGTCCACCACTCAAACTCCCGTGCCGATCGGCAGGAATGACGTCAGCCGCGCAGTTCGGCCAGCATCCGGAACGCGCGCCAGGTGTATTCGACGCCGCTGTACACCGTGATGCCGACGGTCCCCCAGACCGCGACGTCCCTGAGGACACGAAACCGGTCAGCGGCAAACCAGTCCGGCAACGACGCGACGAACGGCTCACTCAGGGACAACAGACACAGCGGGACCGCCGTGCACTGCACGATCATCTTGATCTTGCCGCTCCATTTGGCGGAAAAATCCCTGCCGCGCTGCTCAAGGAACGCGCGCAGGCTGGTGATCAGGAGTTCGCGGGCAATGATGATGAACGTCATCCACGCGGTGACGCCGCTCCGGTCCCATTTCTGCAGGAAGATGAACGCGCCGCAGATGATGATCTTGTCCACGAAAGGATCAAGGATCCGTCCCAGCACGGTGACCTGGCCGTATTTGCGGGCCAGGTAGCCGTCGAGGTAATCGGTCAGCGCCGCGACGATGAACACCACGGCGGCCGCGCGCCACCAGCCGTCCAGGTCGATCAACACAAACAGTATGATCGACAGCACGAAGCGGCTGACGGTGATCAGGTTGGGAAGGTTGAGCGACTGGCGGTCCAGGCGAGCGGACGCGGGTCCGTCCGACAGGCGAGGCTCCAGGGGTTGTTGAGTGACCGACATGTCCCGTGTGTCCAGCAGTCGGCGGGTTACCCGGCCGGCGTGGCAACCAGATCATAGTCCTGCCGCCCGGTGATCTCCACGGGACACAGGTCGCCGACGGCCATGCCCTCCCCCTGCACGAAAACCGTCGCGTCGATGTCCGGCGCGTCGGCGTAAATGCGTCCCGACCAGGTCCGCTCGTCGACCTGTGCGTCAATCAGGCAGTCGAGCTCGTAGCCGACAAGCGACTCGCCGAATTCGAACGCGATCTGTTGCTGCAATGCCATCAGGGCGTCGCGCCGGGCCTCCTTCACGTCGTCAGGGAGGTGCCCCTCCAGTTTCATGGCCGGCGTACCCGGCTCGGGCGAATATGTGAAAACCCCCATCCGTTCGAACCGCGTGTCCGTCACGAACTGCTCCAGCTCTGCAAACTGCTCGTCCGTCTCGCCAGGAAAGCCGACGATAAACGTCGTCCGCAGCACGAGATTGGGAATGCGCGCACGCAACGTCTCGACCAGTTCGATCGTCCTGTCCCGGTCGACCCTCCGCTGCATGCGCTTGAGCAACTGGCTGTTGATGTGCTGCAGCGGCATGTCGAGGTAGGGAATGATCCGGCCGGATCCGGCGATCGTGTCGATCAGCGCTTCGGTAAAGTTGACCGGATAGAGATACATCAACCGGAGCCAGTCGATGCCGTCCACGTGTTCCAACTCACGCAGCAGTTCGACCAGCTGCACTTCGCCGTAAAGGTCCATTCCGTAATACGTCGTGTCCTGGGCGACCAGGATGAGTTCACGGACCCCGTCGGCCGCGAGTTCGCGGGCCTCGGCCACGACCTGTTCGATCGGTTTCGTGACGTGCTTGCCGCGCATCTTCGGGATCGCACAGAACGTACAGGTGCGATCGCACCCCTCGGAGATCTTGAGGTAGGCGTAGTGCTGCGGCGTGATTCGCAGGCGGGCGCGGTCGTCGAGCGCGCGGATCGGGGCGGGGCGGAACAGTTCCCGTTGCTCGCGCACGCCGCCGACAAGTCGGTCAGCCACGCGATTGATCTCATCGCGGCCCCAGACCCCGACGATGTGGTCGATATCGGGGAGTTCCTCGAGGAGGCCGCTTCCGAGCCGTTCCGGCAGGCAGCCGGCGACGATTACCCCGCGCGTGCGGCCCTGCCGCTTGAGATCGAGCATTTCGCGGATGGCAGCCCTGGATTCGGCACGCGACTGCTCGATGAAACCACACGTGTTGACGATGACAAAGTCGGCGCCGTCCGGGTCGGAGACGAGGGTGTAGCCATCGAGCGCCAGCGTGCCGAGCATCTTTTCGCTGTCGACGAGCGCCTTGGGGCAGCCGAGCGAGACAAACGCATACGTCCCCTTGCTGAACTCCGGCGCCGATTCGGCAGACGGTGCGGCATCGGAGGAGACGATGGGGAGGTCGAGGGAAGGCACGATGGGAGTCAATTCGGGAGTTGTGCGTGGCGTTCCGGCGGAATGCGCAACCTGCAACGTGTCCGCGTCATCTTAGACGAGTTTCCGCGGGATGCGAAGGATGGTGGCAAACCGGGCGTGAAAGGGTAGGATGGAGTGAGTTTCCACACCAGGATAAGGATGGCCTATGCGGCCCGGCGGACTGACGGCGGTGTGCGTGATCGCACTGTGCCTGGGAATTCTGGGATTGTTCGGCGCGACGATGCAGTGTCTCGGGGCGGTGCTGCAGTCTGTGATCCTGGACTTCGCCCAGAACCTGCAGCCGGGCGGTCTGCCCGGCCCCCAGTTCCAGCAGCAGTTGCAGATGCAGCAGGAGATCATGGCGGTACAGTCCCGCTGGCTGCCGTTCACCATCGGACTGACCGTGCTGAACGCGATCGCCAGCGTGTCGCTCATCGTTGCGTCGAGCCTCGGGTTTTGCCTGAATCCCCGCACCAACCAGTGGTTTGTGCCCACGCTGATTTGTGCCATCGTGTACTCGCTGCTCAACGTGGTCCTGCAGGCCGGGATGCAGCACGAGATGCAGGCGGTAATGTCCAAACAGATGGCCCAGATGATGCAACAGGGAGGGGTGCCGCCGCCGCCCGGGGCGGCCCCTGTGATGTCGAACGCGATGAAAATGGGTTCCGCGATTGGAATGGCGTTTGTCGGCGGATGGGCCCTGCTGCAGATTGTGTTTTATGCGACTGCGCTCTGGTACCTTCTGCAGCAGGACGTGCGGAACCTGTTCACGCCACCGTCCCTGGATGAACTGGCCGCCGAAGCGACCATCGGGGGCCCGCCGTGACCGGGACCGGGTGACACTGTGAGGCGACACAAGTCGTGAACTGCAATTCGTCTTCTCACGGCCTGCGCCGCTGCTAAAATCAGCCTCATGGTCAAGCATCTTAAGTTATTTGAGGTGGAACAGATCGGCGACACTGTCATCGTGTTGCCGCGCGGGCAGGCGAACGGGTTCCGCTACCACGACCTGCATGCGGAGGCCAATTCCGTGCGGGGGTTCCTGCTGCAGCCCGGCCGCCGCAATGTGATCATGGATATGTCCGAAATGGAATACTGCGGGTCGGAGTTCATTGGCTCGCTGGTGTCGATGCTGAGGGAATCACGCAACCGCGGTGGAAAATCGGTGTTCTGCCGGGCCAATCCGCAGATGCACAAAGTACTGGACAATATGAGCCTGTTCAAACTCTGGCCATATTTCGCGACGCGCGAGGAGGCGCTGGCCGCCGTCGGCGGCGGTGCCGGCGCGGCGAAGTAGTCCGCGCAACCTGCTCGTGTTGCTGAGGTTGTGTCGCTGGTTCCCGTTGACGGCACAGCGAGAACCCCTCAAGTCGGCCGTCTTGCAAAGTCGATGTTGTCCGCAGGGACCGGTCCGCGATTCGAGGGGGAACGTCCGACGATGTCGGAACACAAATCCAACGATGGATTCCACTTGGGATTCCTGCGCGTCGCCGAAGTCGAAGGCGGCGGGTATGTTGGCGGCATCCTCGTCACCAGCCTGCTGGGGCGGCCGCTCGAATTCCAGTGTACGACGCCCGTGCGGCCCAACCGGACGCAGGTGATTCTCTACGGCCTGACGCTCGCTCCGTTCCTTTACAGCGAGGTGATCGGCAAGACGTTGCTCGAGCGGCTGGGCATCAAACCGCACCTTGTGCTGGTCGACCAGGACCCGTTGCTCGACTTGCGCAGGCAGACGTCGATTCCGGTTGCGAGCATCGTGCCTCCTGACGGCGTGCACGGTGAATTGGCCGATGTGACGCGACTGCAGGTTGGGCGGCAGTTGCTGAAGTTTCATCCGGATTTTCCGCAGGACCGGGACGCCGTCGCCGAGCGGTGCGCGAAGGTCCCTGCTGACGCCGACCTGTGCGAGCCGCTCGAACGGGTGAGCGACGCGCTCAAGGAGACGTTGCGGGCGAGCGCCGTGGCGTGACGGGGGTGTGCGATGTCGGACGAGGTCTTGCAAATCGAGCATGATCCGGCCGTCTCCACGGTGTCGGTGGGGTTGGACGTGGGGATCGCGCTTGCGGGTGAAACGGCGCACGAAGCGCTCGACGTTGCGTCGCCGGACGTTCTGCCGACGGGCTACAACGGTGCGCTGAAGCGTCTCTTGAAGGCCGATGCTCAGCCAGCGCCATTGATCGGCCGGCCGCGATTCGTGCCGAGCTGGAAGCCGTACTGGCCGAAGGTGAAGACGTTCGGCGTGACATTCCCGGAGGGGATCACGTTTCTGCCGCCGAAGACTGAGCCGGAGACCGCCGACCTGCGTCCGATCGCCGGTCCCGAGCCGCGCGTGCCAGACGCCGACGAACCGGCGCGAAAGAAACCGACGCGCATTCGCCCCCCAGCGGACGCCCTGTCGCTTGAAGACCGGCTGTTCTATCTACTGCAGCCGCCGCTCGAAAGCTGGCTCCGCGGGCAGGAGCTGATCATGCCGTTCGAGCCGTTCCCCTACCAATACGAGGGGATCGCCTGGCTTTTCTCGCAGAAGGCGGCCCTGCTGGCCGACGAGATGGGACTCGGCAAGACGATGCAGACGATTACGGCGTTGCGCCTGCTGCTGCGAGCGGGTCAGGTGCGACGGGTGCTGCTGGTCTGCCCCAAGCCGCTGATTCCGAACTGGCTGCGGGAGTTCAAACTCTGGGCGGAAGAAATCCCGGTGACGACCGTCGATGGCGACTCAGCGCGGCGGATGCTGCTCTGGCGGATGCCCGGCTCGCACGTGCTGCTGGCGAACTACGAACTGGTGGTACGGGACTTTCAGGAGCTGCTGCGCGAGGAATCAGCCGCCAGCGGTCAGCCGTCAGACGCAAGGTTGGACGTCGATGGGCTGGGGCGGCCACTGCGGCATCGACAGTCGACGACGGATACAACTGGTTCACCACTCACCACTCACCACTCACCACTCACCACGCTCCCCCACTTCGACCTCGTCGTCCTCGACGAAGCGCAACGGATCAAGAACCGCGACTCGCTCACCTCCACGGTCGCCCGGTCCATCCCGCGCCAGCGCAGCTTGTGCCTGACGGGGACACCCATTGAGAACCGCCACGAAGAGATGGCATCGCTGTTCGAGTTCATGGGGATCGTCCCCCCGCGCAGCGTCCCCGACGTGCGGCAACTCACGCGGCTCAGCCAGGACTACGTGCTGCGGCGGACGAAGGACCGGGTGATGACCGACCTGCCACCGCGGTTCGACCGGGATGAGATCATCGAACTCTCTCCGGCACAGCGGTACGCCTACGACCAGGCCGAGAAAGACGGAGTGATCCACCTCAACGAAATGGGAGAGTCGATCTCGGTGCAGCACGTGTTCGAACTGGTATTGCGGCTGAAGCAGATCTCGAACTTCGATCCGCTGACCGGCGAGTCGACCAAGCTGGACCGGCTGCAGGCCGACATGGAGGAGATCGCGGCCTCGGGGGGGAAGGCGATCCTGTTCAGCCAGTGGACGAAGACGATCGACTGGCTGGCCGAGCAACTATGCGACATCAAACCGCTGGTCTACCACGGCGGCGTCCCCACGAAGCAGCGCGAGCCGATCCTGCAGAGGTTCAGGGAGGACCCGCGCGCCCACCTCCTGCTGATGAGCTACGGGACCGGGGCGGTGGGGCTGAACCTGCAGTTTGCGGGATATGTCTTCTTGTTCGACCGCTGGTGGAACCCGGCGGTGGAGGACCAGGCGATCAACCGCGCGCACCGCATCGGCCAGAAGACGCAGGTGATCGTGAGCAAGTTCATCTGCAAGGACACGATCGAGGAGAAGATCGACAAGGTGCTGCGTCAGAAGCGGGAACTGTTCGCGCGGATCCTCGGCGAGGGGGACAACTCGAACGCGTCGCTGAGTCTGACGGCGAGCGAGATCTTCGGGCTGTTCGACCTGAAGGCGCGGACGGGGAAGGGGGCGAAGAAGATCGGGCCGCCGGCGGCGGAAGGGGAGTCTCAGAACGCGGCGTGAAGAGGGCCTCAGCCGGGCAACATCACCCGTCCGCCGCTGGCCACCACCGTCTGTCCCGTCATGAAGCTCGATTCGTCGCTCAGCAGGAAGCGGACGACGTTGGCGATCTCCTCCGGCCGGCCGAGCCGGTGCATGGGCGTGTTCGCCACGATGTTGGCATGCGCCTCGGGGGAGAGCGTATAGGCCATGTCGGTGTCGATCAGGCCGGGACAGATGCAGTTGATCCGGATGTTGTGCTTCGCCCACGCCTGCGCCAGGCAGCGGGCCATGGCGATCACCGCCGCCTTCGACGCCGAATAGTGCACCTGGTTCTCCCGCTCGCGCAGCGCGGCGATGGATGAGAGCAGAACGATTCGCCCGTACTCGCGGGCAATCATCTCATCCTTGACGGCATAGACGGCGTGGAATGTACCGTCGAGATTGACGTCCATCGTCCGCCGCCACGTCTCCCAGGTGACGTTGCTCGCCGGCTCGACGATGCTGATCCCGGCCGAATGCACCAGCAGGTCAATTGGCCCGAACGCGTTCCGGACTTGGTCCACCATCCGCTGTACGTCGTTTCGCAGGGAGACGTCCCCCTGCACGGCGATGACGGTCCCTCCGCCTGATTGAATCTCGACGACGGTCTCGTCGGCGCCCGCGCGCTGTGAGACGTAATTCACGGCGACGCGGGCCCCTTCAGACGCCAGGCGCAACGCCGTCGCGCGGCCGATGCCGCGCGTGCCGCCGGTGATGAGGGCCGTTTTCCCGGAAAATGCCAGATCCGACATGCGTCCGTCGTTCCATCAGATGAATACAGGAATTGCCGCCGCCGGATTGTCGGGATTCGTGGACGTGTTGTCGATCATGGCGAACGAGTTGTACCCCACGTCGGTCTCTCTGTCAGCCGGTCGGCGAATGTGCCAAGATGCCGGTCGATCAAGCCGCTCAACATGACCAGGCACGAAAAGAACCGTGATTTCGCCGTCGACGTCGTAAGTCGGCTGCAGCAGGCCGGGTTTCAGGCGCTGTGGGCTGGCGGGTGCGTGCGCGATCTGCTGATGGGGCGCGCGCCGCAGGACTACGACGTGGCGACCAGCGCCACCCCCGATGACGTGCGGCAGGTGTTCGGCTCGAAGCAGACGATCGCCGTCGGCGAGAGCTTCGGCGTCGTGATCGTGCGCGGTCCGCGCGGCGCCGGGCAGGTGGAAGTGGCTACGTTCCGCACCGAGGGCGAGTACCGCGACGGCCGCCGACCGGAGAGGGTCGAGTTCACCACAGCGGAAGCCGACGCCTGGCGGCGGGACTTCACAATCAACGGTATGTTCTACGATCCGCTGCTGGAACGGGTGCACGACTTCGTCGGGGGGGAGGCCGACCTCAAGCAGGGCATCGTCCGCGCCATCGGCGAGCCGCACGACCGCATGCGCGAGGACAAGTTGCGGATGCTCCGCGCCGTGCGGTTTACGGCGACTCTCGATTTCGAGCTGCACGAGGCCACTGCACGCGCCCTGCGCGAAATGGCGCCGGAATTGAGCATCGTCAGCGCCGAGCGGATCGCGCAGGAGCTGAAGAAGATGCT
>CAZWGW010000006.1:4757-27998 GCA_964633565.1 uncultured Planctomycetaceae bacterium | reverse complement strand
GTCGGCCTGCAGTTCCTGATCCAGGGTCCCACCAACCCCGGCTTCGGCGGCGGCGGCAACCCGACCGGCGTCTTCGCCATCACCAACACTTCGCCTGGCCTCGACGTGACCGGCTTCCTGTTCGACATCACGAACTCGAACGCCGGCCCGAACCCGGTCTTCGATACGCTGGATTCGCAGCTTGGGTTTAAGTTCCGGCCCTTCGGTGGCACCGACGTCACCACCGGTCTGGCCACGATCAACGCGACCCCCGTCGTGCCCCCCATTGTGGACGTCGCCGGCACCGATACCACGATGGACTCGATCGGCACGATCCTCCTCGGCGGCGGTATCCCGAACAACACGTCGATCATGGACCTCACGTTCGGCGACTTCAATCCGGGTGAAACGTTCCGCTGGGACATCGACGTCGATCCGCAGCCGAACACCGATGCCGGCATCAACGGCAACCAGCTCGCCGGCGCCGACATTACCGTCAACTTCGCCGGCGGCCTGTTCATCGCCGGCAACCTCGTCCAGATCAGCCCCAACGCGTCGAACTTCGTCGCCACGTCGGGCAACATTTCCTCGCCCGGTATCTCCGAGAACCAGCTCGACGGCATCCTGATCAACGCCCGCAACGGTTCGGACATCGGTGCCATGTCCGTCAGCGCGAACACGATCGACAACAACGGACAGAGCGGCGCCGGCCACGGCATCAACTTCCAGATCGCCGACAGCGCGCTCCCCGGTCCCGGCGCCCCCGCCAGCATTACCGGCAACACGATCACCAACCACGCCGCCGGTGACGGCGTCCACCTCGTCCTGCCCGACACGAACGGCACCGCCATCGGCATGGACTTCACCGCCAACACCATCACCGACAACACCGGCGGCATGGGCGTGAACATTCAACTGGACCCGAACGCGGCCCAGGCGGGAACAGCTAACACGTTCAACTTCGATGGCAACGACATCAGCCGCAACGGCAGCTTCGGTGTGGGGGTCGACGTGTCGGACTCCGTCGAATACGAGTTGAACGCCGGCCAGACCAGCCTCGTGGACTACCTTGCCAAGCTCACGGCCGCGGGCCTGCCCACGGCCGGCATCACGGTCGTGCCGCAGAACATCCTCGACGGCAATGCCGACGCCGGCATCGCACTCATCGCGACCGACAACACAATCGGCCGCATGGCCATCGCCAATACGGCGGTCACGAACACCATCAACGGCGCCAATCCGAACTTTGACGGCGACGGCCTCCGCGTCATCCTCTCGGACTCCGCAGAACTCGATATGCCGCTGATCGGCGGCACGGATCCGATGACACCCAACACCGAGTTCTCTGGCAACGCCGGACGCGGTATCTCACTTGAGCTGAATCAGGCCTCGGTCCTGTTGAATCCCACCACGATTCAGAACAGTCTCATCAACAACAACGGCAGCCACGGCATCGAAATCCTCCGCTTTGCCGACTCCTTCCTCGACGACGTCCTGATCACGAACAACCAGATCAACGGCAACGGCGGCGACGGCATCAACTTGACCTGGCAGGGCGGCAACATCGACACCGTCAATGGCGGCACGCTGATCATCAACGCCGACATCGTCGACAACCAGATCAACATGAACGACGGCAACGGCGTCTTCATCAGCCTCGATGCGGACGTCATCAGCGTCATCGACATCAGCGGTAACACGATCGACGACAGCGGCGACGCCGGGATCGCGGCCCGCCTGCGATTCGACTCGGTCATGGACGGGATCTGGGATGGCAACGTGATCACCAACAGCGGCCGGCTCAGTAATTCCGACGGCATCAACGTCACGCTCACAGAACGGACGCTTGTCGGCACGGGTTCCGGATTTGCCATCTCAGACAGTCGGATCTCCGGTTCCGACCGCGACGGCATCAATTTCACACTTTCCGACGCGACCACGATCGACTTCGTCATCGAAACCAGCGAAGTCTCGATGTCCGGTCGCGATGGCATTCGGATCAACACCGGGAATTCGCCTCCCGCCATGCTACTGCCCCTGGCGCAGGGTCTGATTCAGGACAATGCGCCTCAGTTTCCGGGCGACACGCGCGGCATCCACAACAACAGCGGCATCGGCATCAATCTGCTTGCCGACGGCGAGAGCATTATTGACGTGACCGCCAATAATAATCTGATTGCAAGCAACGGGTTGGACGGCATCCATGGCGACGCCGCCGGAACCTCTGACATCTTCCTCGATGCAGCGGACAACGTCATCGAATTCAACCTCAGGCACGGCGTGAACCTGGAAACCAGCGGCAGCAGTGTCGATCCGGACCTGTCCGTGACCCTCACGGACAACTCCATCTCACGCAACGCACAACGTGGTGTGAGTCTCATCAACCGCGCCCATGGAGATACAGTGCTTAACATCGTCGGCACCGTGGACCCGATTCCGTCCCAGGGCGCCGGCGCCACGAGCCGGATCGAGCAGAACGGTGAGATCGGCATTTTTGTTGAGAACAATGCCGGCATCATCGGAACAGAAAACGACATCAGCCTGACAATCTTCCAGACGGCCATCGTCGGCAATGGCGCCAACGTCGGCGCGACGGCGTTTGACCGAAATGGTGTCGTCCTCCGCGTCGGCACGAGCAGCAGCGGCGAGTTTACTTCCAACGTGGACAGAAACTTCTTCTCCGGCAACGGCAACATTGACTTCGTGATCGAATCCTTTGCGGCAACTCCGGTTCCGGGCCTTGGAGTCGCGGATCCGCTGGCTCGCTTCGGCATCAGGCTGGCCAACAATGTCGGTGACTCAATTGACGTCACACGAGGGCCAGTGCCATCCTACAACAACGCGGACCCCGACAAGTCACCGCTTGCTCTGTACTCGAGCAATTCTCGGGCCCGCATCGCGACCCGTGCCACGCAGTCCTTCGGGCCCCGGGGTGATGGTGTGGTTCAGGCCGCCCCGGCGCCGACCACAACAACCTTCACCGGCGGCGGCATTGCCGAGTCCGCCTTCCCGCAGAATACTCTGGTTGACTTGGACGTAAACGTCATGGGCGTTGGGACGAGCACCGTGACCGCGTATGCCGCCGGCACAGACGCCTACACCGTCGCCCCGGCGTTTGGCGCCGCCCCGGTCGCTGGCCAGGCCATCACGGTCCAGGGTAATAACACGATCGCCGGCGCCGGTGGGTCGACGTTCATCTCGAGTTTCGCAACCATTGCCGCCGGCGGGAACTCGTTCGGCACGATCATCAGCGACTTTGATGACACGATCGGCGCACCGAACATCTTCTTCATCGACGGCAACGAATTCCGCCACGACTTCATGTGGGCGATACAGGGAGGTGCTCCTCCGTTCATCTTCCCGTAAGTCGTGACACACAGCCACTGTCTCAAGTTACACCCCGGCCGCCAATCGCTGCCGGGGTGTTTTCCTTTGCGCGTCGGTGCTGACTGAAATCCTGGGATCAACCGGCGCAAAACTGCCTTGGGTCTTCACCGAAGACGGCGTGGCGATGCTCGCCAGCGTGCTCCGCTCGCCACAGGCGGTGCGCGTCAACATTGAGATCGTGATCGGCGCGGGTCTCCCGACCCCGCCGAGGAACCGACCGAAGGTCTCCCTTTGCACGACAAGCCGCGTCCGCAGAGACCTGCGGTCAGGCACGTGGCTCGGTCAGGCGAACAGCCACAACAGGGGTCTTCGTCCGCTTGCGGCGGCTGATGGCGACACCGGGCGAATTGGCCGAGCAGATCGTGAAACTGGCCGAGACGGTCCAGTTCCATGACGAGCGGATCAAGGCGATCGGCGTCGTGCCGCGGGAGTTGATGGAGAAACCGTCCGATCCGCCGCAGGGCTTATTGGCGCCGGAAGAATAGGAAGAGATCGAAGACTACGAACGAGTCGGGCATCTCCTCGGCATGGTGCAATCGAAGGCGCGCCTGTCGCTTTCCCAACGAGCGTCGATGAATTGAGACCGCCGGGCTGATTGACCGGGCCAACGGACTGAGTATGCTGGAACTATGTCCAGCCAGCCGGTGGGCGCCGCAGTCCGGGCGCGGGAAATCGAATCGGTCATCAACGTCTTCCGTGGCCAGCGGGTGATCCTCGACTCGGACCTCGCGCGGTTCTACGGAGTCACAACGGCGGCCATCAACCAGGCGGTCCGCCGAAACGCAGAACGGTTCCCCGACGATTTTGCGTTTCCTCTTTCCAGGCAAGAGGTTACAAACTTGAAGTCACAAACTGTGACATCAAGTTTGGGGCATGGCGGCCGACGCAAGGTGCCTTGGGTCTTCACCGAACACGGCGTGGCGATGCTCGCCAGCGTGCTCCGCTCACCGCAAGCGGTGCGGGTCAACATCGAGATCCGTGTTCGGCGCGGGTCTCCGGACCCCGCCGATGCGCCGTCCGCAGGTCTCCCCCTGACATGACCAGCCACGCTCCGGGAGACCTGCGGTCAGCCATGTGGCCCGGTCGGGAGACCGGCCACAACTGGGGTCTTCGTCCGCTTGCGGCGGCTGATGGCGACGCCCGTCGAACTGGCCGAGCAGATCATGAAGCTGGCCGAGACGGTCCAGCTCCATGACGAGCGGATCAAGGCGATCGCCGCCGTGCTGCGGCAGTTGATGGAGAAACCGTCCGATCCGCCGCAGGGGCGCATCGGGTTTCAGGCGCCGACCCCGCGCCATTGAGCACTTCGTCATCAGCGAGCAACGTTCCGGTCGCCCTCCACTGCCCGGATCGGCTGTTCGCTTTGCAGGCGGTCATTCCACTCTGGTAGACTACACAGATGAGCGCCACTCTCACCAACTCCGCTGCGGACATCCTCGAACGCCTGATTGATCCCCATACGCCCGGCCTCCCCGAACCGGCGGCGAAGGCCATCCTGGAGATCTCGTTTCCGATGTCCGATGTCCGCCGGATGAACGAACTGGCGGAGAAGGCCCGACAGGGCTCATTGACGCCGGAAGAACAGGACGAGATCGAAGACTACGAACGAGTCGGGCATCTCCTCGGCATGCTGCAATCGAAGGCGCGCCTGTCGCTTTCCCAACGAGCGTCGATGAATTGAGGCAGCCGTGGCGCAAACGCTTCGCAAGCAGGTTCGGCGCCGCGCCCGTCTCCGTTGCGAATACTGCCTGATTCCTGAAGCGTTTGATCCGCTCCCGTTTCAGCTTGACCACGTCATTGCACAACAGCACCGCGGGCCTACGGTGTTTGCCAACCTCGCCTGGGCCTGTTACGCCTGCAACCACCGCAAAGGGCCGAATGTGAGCGGCGTCAAGGCGATCGCCGCCGTGCTGCGGGAGTTGATGGAGAAACCGCCCGATCCGCCGCAGCGGCGGATCGGGTTTCAGGCGCCGACCCCGCGCGATTGAGTACTTCTCCAGCGACGCGCTGCGTGGATCGCCCGGTGGCGGGTCGTGATACGGTATCACTGCCCCGTGTTGATCCGCATCGTGGGCCGCTGGCGGCAATTATCGCCAACCGATACAATGCGTGGATGAGTCCATTCTGAGTCCCATCGATGAAAACGCTCACCATCGAACTCTCTGACGAGCTTTACGACCGTGTCCACGACAGCGCGATGGAGCGCGGGGTCTCGCCACAGCAGCACGTCGCCGAACTCGTCGAGCGCTTGAGCGACCGTGGGAACGGCGACTCCCTCGCCATCGCTCGCGCCCGGATGCAGGAACTCTTTCACCGCGTGCGAGGCTTTCGCACGACGCAGAAAATCCCGCGCGAGGAACTCTATGAACGCGGACGTGTTCATTGACACCAACGTCCTGCTCTATTCAATTGACGAAGACCAGGCCTCCCTCCACAAGCGCGATCGCGCACGCGAACTTCTACTGACCGAGCGCTGGGGCTGGTCCGTGCAGGTGGCTGCGGAATTCTTCGTCAACGCGACTTCGCCAAAGCGGCCCTTCCGCCTTTCAAGTGCCGACGCTGCGGCCTTTGTCGAGACCTGGTTCGCCTACCCCACAGTCGTATCCACTGCGGACCTCGTACGCATCGCCATCTCGCTCCACCAGCGTTTCGACGTCAGCTACTGGGACGCCGCGATCGTTGCCGCCGCGGCTCAACTTGGCTGTCAGACACTGTACAGCGAAGACCTCAATCACGGACAGGACTATGACGGCGTGCGCGTTATCGATCCCTTCCGCGAATCGATTGTGTCTCAACGCTGAGGAGCGCATCCCGCCTTCCCAAAAACGTATACATTTCCGGCCTTACCGCCAGAAATCTCTGCATTTTTCAAAAATCCCGCCCCCTCGCTCCATCCTTTCACGCAGGCAGCACTTCCGTCACTCCTGCAGATTACTGTTCATAAGTTCCGATTGCACTTACATCGCGCAGGACCATCGAAATCCGCCCATTGGCGCGCACGCAGGGGGGTATAGGTAGAGGGCCTGCACAGGAATCAGGGCTATGGAGAGTCGAGGGCGGAGTGTCGAGAGTCGAGAGTCGCGCGGAGACAGAACCGTCACTTCACCGCACATTTCACCCGCGCTCCCGTTCACCCGCGCTCCCGTTCACCCGTGCCCCGTTCTCCCGCGCCACCGCTCCGCTCTCGACCCTCAACCCTCCGCTCTCCGCCCTCAAAAATTTTCCCTACGCTTGAATCTTATACCCTTGGCCTTTTTCCCGGAGAAAACTGCACGTTGGCCGTATCGCAACCGTACAGGCGGAACCCTTGACGCCGATCGACGGCGGAAGCTTGAGGTCAGCCACGGACGACGGACCACGGACCACTCACCACTCACCAGCCAGCGTCGTCGCCCCCTCCTGGTACTGCAGCGCCTGCCGCAGAATGTCCGCCGCCGCCGGCGCCGCCGCCGTCCCGCCGAAGTAGCTCCCCGCGGTCGGCTCGTTCACCGACACCAGCACCAGCACCCGCGGATCCTCCGCCGGCGCTCCGCACACGAAGGAGCTGACATGCTGCGTCGCCGAATAACGCCCCGTCGCCGGATCGATCTTCTGCGCCGTCCCCGATTTGCCGAACACGCGCAGGCCCTCGATGCGCGCCTTCTGACCGGTGCCACGCTCCACCACGTCGACCATCGGCCCCTCCACCAGCCAGCGGGCGGTTGCCGCCGAGACGACCTGCGACGCCACGACTGAGCGCGCCCGGGCCGGACCCGCTTCAGTCGCGAGCAGCAGGTGCGGCGTGATCTGCCGCCCCTGATTGGCGAGCACGGCGTGCGCCGCCACGACCTGCAGCGGCGTCGCCGCCAGTTCCTGGCCCATCGGCACCGAGCCGGTCGAGTACCCGTTCCACTCGGAGAGCGGCCGGACCAGCCCCGGGACCTCCCCCGGCAATTCGATTCCCGTGCGGCGGCCGAAGCCGAACGCCGTGGCGGCCGCGTGCAGCCGCGAATTCGTCAGCCGCTCGCCGATCTTCGCCATCCCGATGTTGCTCGATTTGACGAGGATGTCCGTCACAGTGAGCCGCCCGTACGGGTGATGATCGTGCAGCACGCGGCGACCCATGCGGTAACTCCCCCGTTCGCAGTCGAATTCCTCGTCACGCACAAGGACCCCCTCCTCCAGCGCCTGCGCCACGACGAACGGCTTGAACGTCGACCCCGGCTCGTACGCCGCCGCGATCGCCTGGTTCGTCCACGCGACGGCCGGGACCCCCTCCGGATGATTGGGGTCGAAGTCGGGGCGCGACGCCAGCGCCAGCACTTCGCCGGTCCGCGGGTCCAGCACGATGGCGCAGGCCGACACGGGGCGGCACTCCAGCATCAACGCGTCGAGTCGGCGCTCGGCATGGAACTGGATCACGGAGTCGATCGTCACGCGCACGGTTTGCCCCGGTTGCGGCGGGACCGTGGCGGCATCGGCAACTTCCAGCACAAAGCCCCGTGCATCCCGCACAAGGCTCCGCTTTCCGTCGTGGCCGCGCAGCAGGTCGTCCAGCCCCTGTTCGATGCCCCCGCGGCCGACGCCGTCGATGTCCCGCAGTCCCAGCACGTGTGCGGCCAGGCGTCCCTGCGGGTACTGCCTCTGGAACTCCGCCCGGAAGCCCCAGGCGCCGCGCGGCAGATCGAGTTCCCGGACAAGCTCGGTCTCACTGTCGCTGAGCCGGCGCTTGATCCACAGGAACTGCTTGTCCTGCGACCTCCACAGCCGTTCATAGAGCCGGTCCGGGTCGAGGCCGAGCGCCGGGCCCAGCATCAGGGCGACGTCCCAGTCGTTCTCGATCCGGCGGGGGTCGACGTACAGGCTCTGGGTCTGCGTCGTGGTCGCCAGCAGCCGGCCGTTTCGGTCGAGGATGTCGCCGGGCCGCGCGGGAACGACCTCGTCAAACGTCTGCTGCCGCGCGGCGCGAGCCGCGAACTCCGCGCGCTGCACGAACTGGATCTGCAGCAGGCGCCCGGCGAGCGCGCACCAGACCGCGATCAGGCTCCCGATGACGAGCCGGTATCGGCCGGTGAGGCGGTGGGTCGCGAGCACGTCAGGCATCACTCTTCGAGACGGCCTCGGGTGTCAGCCGAACACACTAGCCCGAAGCGCAAGCGAGGGAAAACATTGCGTTGGACTTCCATTCCCTCGCTTGCGCGTCGGGCTGGTGTATCTTCCCGCGTACCACGCGGCGGTCAGTGCCGGTTCGACGACGTTGATGGTTCCGCGAGCGTCACGTCGAGCCGGCCCGCTTCAATCGCCTGCATCAGCCGGGACGGCGCGCCCAGTTGCTCACTCTGCAGACGCAGACGTACGCAGCGTTCCTGCAGTTGCTCGGCGCGATACGTCTGCAGGCTGATCGTGCGCTTGAGCGACAGCGCACGCTTCTCGATGGCGATGCCGAGCAGCGAGACCACGACGATCAGCAGCACCGCCGCTCCGAACCGGAAGAACATGGCGTTCCGCCCGACGCGTGCGATCGGCACAATCGCGCACCGGCGGCGCAGGGGCGCATTGCGCTCCCCATCTCTATCGGGCGATCGCGGTCTCCGCGACCACGCTGACCTGGGTCGCGTCCAGCGGAAGCCGCAGCACCATGCCGATTTTGAGGCTGTTTCCGTCTTTGAGCTGGTCGCGGTTCATGCCCAGCACCTGCACCCAGCGGCTGGACCGCCCCAGGTGCCGGGTGGCGATCCCCGTCAACGTGTCGTTCTTTCCCACGCGATAGGCCGGCTGGCCGTTGCGATCGACAAAGAACCCGGAACGCGCGGCGCCGGCCGCCGGTCCCGGACTGTATGCGGCGCCCGTCAGTTTCGGAAACTGCTGCTCCAGTACCGGGCTGTCCGGGACAAGGACTTTCATGCCCGGACGCATCTTGCGCGGGTCCGGAATCCGAGATTGATTGTACGCAGCGAGGGCATTCGCGTATCGGCCCGCACGGTAGTGCTTGTGCGCGATCGTCCAGAAGTTGTCGCCCGATTGAACGATGTGGACCGTAATCTCGTCGGAGCCGACGCTCGTGCCACTTGCCGTCGATTGGGAGAAGGGATCGAAGCCCGCGGTCGTCGACACAGAGGCGCCGTGCGAGCCGCTGCTCTCAACCAACGCGTTCGGTTCGCCGGCTTCCGGCAGGAAGCCCGGATCGGACGAGGCATTGCCGGTTGTGTCCGCATCAGGACTTGAAGACGTGCCACCGAAATCGAACTCCACTGCCGACGCGTTTCCATTCTGGGCCAGTTCACGGGGTGTCGCGGACTCCCAGGGATCGCCGCCCGAGGCCTCAGCCGCGGCTTGCTGTGCGAAGTCGCCGTGGTTCCCGTCAGTCACCGCCGGAATCACGCGTGCATCGTCCGCGCGCACCCGTTGTGGCTCCAGCAGCGGGCCTGCCCCTGATTCCACGACGACGGTCTCGTCGGCGAGCGCTGCCGCCTCGTCGGGTTCCGATCCACCGCCAAACAGGTCAATTACCGGCTCGGATGTGGATTCGTTCGCCAGCGATTCGGCCGCGTACGTGGGCTCTCCCGGCACCGAGGTCGCATCGGCCTCCGATGCGACTGCGTCCCGTTGATCGGCACGCCACGCCTCCTGATCCTCGGTCCGGTCCGACGTCCCGGCCTGTTGGGAGTCGGCGGCAATGTCCGATTGCGAAGTCTCCAGTGGTGCGTCGGCGGCAAAGGGATTCCATTCCGGATTGCCGCCGACCGGTTGCGACTGCGGCTGGGCCTGGTGATCGCGTGTGGTCCGGTCACTCAGGAACTCCAGCGACTGCTCGTTCACGACGACCCGCGACTCAGTTTCGTCGGGTTCCTGCTGCTCTGGAGGTGACGATAAGAAGTCCGGGGGCCCCGCCAGTGACGTCTGACCGCCGGAACCGTCGACGAAGCCGGGTGCCGCCCCGGGATCTGCAGCCCAGCCGGCCGCCTCGCCTGCGAATTGGTCGTTCTGTTCGACCGCGGGAGACAAATCGACGCCGCTGCCCGCATCGCCGGCGGTGGCGGGTTTCTGAAAATCGGATCCGCGAGTGGTGTGTCGCCGTTCCTCGAGTTTTTGCCACGTCAGATAACCCAGCGCGCCCACCAGGCAGACGACCAGCAGCAGGCCGATCCTGGTTTCGCTCACTCTCCGCCTTTTGGGGACATCGAGGCCCCAGTCGGACGCGGCAGCGTCCGCCGGTTCGGTCGTTGGGGGTGGCGTTCTGGTTTTCGCGGGCTGATTCATGTCGGCACCTGTCCCTTGATGACCGCGGCGCGCAACTTGGCAGAGCGGGACCGGGGATTTGCACGGAGTTCCGCCTCATCCGCGACCACCGGCTTACGAGTCAGGTTTTCCCACCGGTCCCGGTCACGGAAAGCCTGTTTCACGAGACGGTCTTCGAGCGAATGGAACGAAATCACGACGGCGCGGCCGCCGGGCCGCAGCACCCGCGGCAATTCATCGTGCAGCAGCGTCTGCAGTGCGCCGAGTTCGTCGTTGACGGCGATCCGCAGGGCCTGAAAGACCCGTGTCGCCGGGTGTATCCGCTGTCGTCCCCGCTGGGGCGGCACGGCCCGGCGAACGAGATCGGCCAGTGCGGCGGCGGTGCGGATCGGGCGCTGTGCCACGATCCGCCGGGCGATGCGCCGCGAGTGTCGCTCTTCTCCGTATTCGTACAGGATGCGGGCCAGTTCTGCCTCCGGACTGCGATTGATCAGGTCCGCCGCCGTCGGCCCGTGGGACATGTCGAAACGCATGTCGAGCGGGCCGTCGGCGTCGAAGCTGAAACCGCGGCCGGCGTCCGCCAGTTGATCCGACGAGAGCCCGAGATCGACCAGCACGCGGTCGACGAACGCCAGCCCGAGCCCCTCCAGCGCTCGTCCGAGTTCCGCGTAGCTGGCATGTACGAGTTGGACGTCAGGCTGCGTCAGGGCTTGCCAGGCGTGCGCGAGCATCATGGGGTCACGGTCCAGTCCAATCAGCCGGCCGCCCGGTTGAATGCGTTCCAGGATATGTCGTGCGTGTCCGCCGGCACCGACCGTCCCATCCACGACGACCAGTCCCGCCTGCAGGTCCAGGTTGTCGAGGACAGGACCGAGCAGGACCGGTACGTGCACCGGCGGCTGCGCGGATTCCCGGCCCGGAATCGGATCGCACATTGACGGAGGAGGTGCAGTAGAACCGCGAATTGGGGTGAGTCGTGAAGTGGCGAGGAGAGCCGAAAAAGGGGCCTGGCACTGCAGGCCCCCGTTGCAGAAGGTTTCTATGACATCGCGCCACTCGTGGAAAGGTCAGTTCGATGCCGTCGCGGGGTGCGCTCCGGCTGGCTTAACCTGGATCATGTACTGGAAATCCGACGGGAACTGAGGATGGCGGGAGGTGTAAGACGTTGCGGCAGTGAGACCTGCGAACAACCGGAGTGAAACTTGAGCAGGCGCGCGCCGCCCACTAGAATTCCCTCCCATACAGTAACCGAGGGATCTCGTGCGGACGCGCCGTTCGTACGCAAATTCAGAGGAGACGACAGTGCCAGTCCCCGTAGGAATCAACGGCTTCGGTCGAATCGGGCGGATTACGTTTCGGGCCATGCTCGCCCGGGCCGGTGAATTCGAGGTGCTGGCGATCAACGACCTCGGGGATCCCAAGGCCCTGGCCATGCTGCTGAAGTACGACAGCGTGCAGGGTCGTTTCAACGGCACCGTGGCTGCCGAAGGCGACTCACTGGTTGTCAACGGAAAGAAGGTCAAGGTTGTCGCCGAAAAGGACCCGCGCAAGCTGCCGTGGAAACAGCTGGGAGTCGCCGTGGCGCTCGAATCGACGGGCTTTTTCACCAGTCGCGCGACGGGTGACAAGCCAGGCTACGACAGCCACCTGACGGCCGGGGCGCGCAAGGTTGTCCTGTCGGCGCCGGCCAAGGACAAGCCGGACCTCACGTGCGTGCTGGGCGTCAACGACGACAAACTGTCGCCTGAGCACACCTGCGTGTCCAATGCCAGTTGCACGACCAACTGTCTGGCGCCGATGGCCAAGGTGCTGCACGAGCAGTTCGGCATCGAAAAGGGGCTGATGACCACCGTTCACGCCTACACCAACGACCAGCGCGTGGCGGATCAGTTACATGCCGATCCGCATCGCGCACGTGCGGCCGCCCTGAACATCATTCCCACGTCGACCGGCGCGGCGAAGGCCGTCGGCGAGGTTCTTCCGGAATTGAACGGCAAACTGACGGGGATCTCCCTGCGTGTGCCGGTCGCGGCCGGGAGCGTGACCGATCTGGTGGCCGTGACCTCAAAGTCCGTTACAACGGAGACCATCAACGCCGCAATGAAGGCTGCCGCCGCCGGCCCGCTGAAGGGCATCCTGCAGTACAACGAGGACCCGATCGTTTCCAGCGACATCATCGGCAACCCATACAGCAGCATCTTTGACTCCGGCTGGACCCAGGTGATCGGCGGAAACCTGATCAAGGTGCTGAGCTGGTATGACAACGAATATGGCTATTCGAATCGCACCGCAGACCTGATCGTGCGGATGGCAAACCTGTAATTTGCGTCGATTCAGGTTCATCGGGCGCAAGTCGCTGGCCTTACCCCGACACCGGGTTGTTGTCATGGTGACCAGTGCGCGCGTCGTAAGTCTATCTGGCAAAGTATTTTGCGGCTACCGGTTTCGACTGGACGCGGCTGGCTTTCCGCGTCAGAATATGCACTTTGCGTTTCGATCCGAAAGCCCCTTCTGGCTGGATGCAGCGTTCGACACCCATTTCGAGTTGCCGATTCGACTGTTTCGAAACGTCTCGGTGATTGAGCAAACTCGGCATGAGCCGCCCTGCACTGCTGGACCGACTGAGGCGGCGTACGCCCCTGATTGCGCCGTCGATGCTGAAATGCGACTTTGGCAATCTCCATCGGGAAGTGGAGTTGTTGCAGGCGGCGGGGGCTGAGGTGCTGCACCTGGACGTGATGGACGGCCATTTTGTGCCCAATCTCTCGTACGGCCCGATGGTGATCGAGCGTCTCCGGAAACTGACAAACCTGCCGTTTGACGCACATCTGATGATTTCGGACCCGGGACGCTACCTGGACGACTATGTGGCCGCCGGATGCCAGTCAATTACATTTCACGTCGAAGCGGTCCCCGACTGCGTGCCGCTGCTGCAGCAGATTCACCGGGCGGGATGTCTGGCCGGTATCGCCTTCAACCCCGGGACTCCGGTGTCGGCGATTGCGGCCGCATTGCCGGTCTGTGATCTGGTGCTGGTGATGAGCGTTGAACCGGGGTTTGGTGGACAGAAATTCCGGGCGGAATGTGTGGAAAAGGTCCGCGCGGTTCGGCGGGAAGCCCCGCCGGAGGCGCTGGTGTCCATCGATGGCGGGATTGGCCCCGAGACCATTGCCGAGGCGGCGGGTGCCGGCGCGGACGTCTTTGTCGTAGGGAGCGCGATTTTTGATGCGGCCGACTATGGAGCAGCCCTGACGTCGCTGCGGCAGCAGGTTGCCGCGGCGCTGCCTTGAGCACGGGGCATTTTGAGGAATTGCGAATGTCCACTGTGTTTGTGATCCGCCCCGGCGAAACTGATTTCGATCAGCAGGCGCGGATTCAGGGAGATCTCGATCTGCCGATGTCCGACCGCGGGCGGCAGCAGGTGGTAGCGGTCATTGAACGGCTGCGGGGGCAGGAAATCGGGACGATCTATTCGTCGACAACCGAACCGGCGCGGACGGCGGCCCGTGCGATTGGGGAGTCCCTGGGCGCTCCGGTCAAGGAACTCGAAGGCTTGGGCAACCTCAATCAGGGGTTGTGGCAGGGGCTGCTGCTGGAAGACATCAGGCGCAAACAGCCACGAGTTTACAAGCAGTGGCGTGACGCCCCGGAGACTGTCTGTGCTCCTCAGGGCGAAACCTGCGACGAGGCGCACGAGCGGGTCCGGAAGGCGTTGCGCCGGCCGATGAAGAAACGTGCTCCGTTCGCCGTCGTCGCCAGCGAGCCGCTGGCCACGCTGGTCTGTTGCGTGTTGCGCGGAACGGGCGCCCTGTTGCCCGGACCGGTCTGCGGCTGCGACGACGCGCGGCGTGTCGAAGTGATCGACCATGTCGCGGCGGTCAACGGGCATTCGACGCCGCCGCTGGAGCCGGCCGCCAACGGAACGGGTCACTGAGACGGCATTTCGCAGGAGCGACGCCATGAGCGTGGGACAGACGACGTCAACGGAAGTCGAGGAGGGGGTGAAAGTGCGCAGGAAGCGCGGCGTGCCGGAAGGGTTATGGCTCCGTTGCGACGAATGCGGCGCGACGTTGTTTCGGAAGCACGTGGACCAGTCGGACCGCGTTTGCCCCGAATGTGACTACCACTTCTACGTCCCCGCGCCGCAGCGGATCGCCCAGTTGCTCGACACGGACAGCTTCGAGGAATGGCATGCCGACCTGTCGTCGCTCGACCCGTTGCACTTCGTGGACAAGAAGCCGTACGCGGAGCGGCTTGTAGCGGAGCAGAAGAAGACCGGACTGCGTGAAGCCTGCATTGTGGGGCGCGGATACATGCGAGGCCGTCCGCTGGTCTTCGGCCTGACTGACTCGGCGTTCATCATGGGCAGCATGGGCTCAGTCGTCGGCGAGAAGATTACGCGCGCGGTGGAATCGGCAACGCGACTGAAACTGCCGCTGGTGATCGTGAGCGGTTCGGGCGGAGGCGCCCGGATGCATGAAGGGATCTTTTCGCTCATGCAGATGGGCAAGGTCTCCGCCGCGCTGGGGCGGTTCCATGATTCCGGGGGGCTCTTTATTTCCGTGTTGACCAACCCTACGATGGGAGGCGTTGCGGCGAGTTTCGCGTCGCTGGGTGACGTGGTGATCGCGGAGCCGCGGGCACTGATCGGATTTGCCGGCCCGCGAGTCGTGCAGGCGACGGTGAAAAAGCCCCTCCCGGACGGATTTCAGACCAGTGAATTCCTGCTGGAGCACGGGTTTATCGATCGCATCGTCCCGCGTCCCGAACTCCGCACGGAGATCGCAAGGATTATCGATTATTGCGGAAACTGAATGAAATTCCTGGACAAGCTGCTCAAGCGGAAGCCGAAGGTCGACAAGGTCGACGTGCGCCGGCGTTTTGAGCTGGTCTGCCGCGTCGGACAGGGGAGCATGTCCAAGGTATGGCGCGCGAAGGACGTGATCAGCGGCCGGGTCGTCGCGCTCAAGATCCTGGACAAGGCCAAGACGTACCGGCTCGAACGACGGTTCGTCGGCATGAACAAGCCCAGTGAAGGGGCGATTGCGCTGGGCCTCCGCCATCCCAACATTGTGAAGACCCTCGAAGCGGGGATCACGACGGACGATGAACAATTCCTCGTGATGGAGTTCATCGAAGGGGTCGGACTGAGCTACCTCATCGACGTCCAGAATGACCGGATGCAGCAGCACCGACTGTCGTACATCGTGCAGCTCGGCGACGCGGTCGACTACCTGCACCGGCACAACTGGATTCACCGCGACGTCTGCCCGCGCAACGTGCTGATCTCCGAAGAGAACGAAGTCAAACTGATCGACTTCGGTCTCGTCGTCCCGAACACCGAGCCGTTTCGCGCGCCGGGCAACCGCACCGGGACGCCGCTGTACATGGCGCCGGAACTCATCAAGCGGCAGAAGACTGACGAGCGGATCGACATTTTTTCGTTCGCTGTCTCGTGCTTTGAGATGTACTCGCGGCTGATGCCCTGGCCGGCCGGCGACACGCTCGAGAGCGTGATGCAGCACATCAACAAACCCGCGCGGGACATTCGCGAGCTGGTGCCGGACCTGGACGAGGGAGTCGCTGCCGCCATCATGAAAGGTCTGGAGCTCAACCCCGACCGCCGCTGGCATACGGCCCGGCAGATGACCGATGCGCTGCGGGAGGCGGGGCTGCGGCTGGGGCAGTTGGCGCAGAGTGCGGAGTGACACCCGACGGCGCTGGCGACTGCCGTATCGTCGGTAGAATCACACTGGCGATGTGGCTGCATTGTGAATGGCGGCGCTGCGTTCGTCGTGCCGTGATTGCTCAGTAACACGAGGTCGAGCAACGCGGCAGGTGCCGCAGGAGTTCCAGCACGCCGTCGGGCGTCACCTGAGTATCGGCCAAGCACAATGAGGAGAGCGTTGTCAGACCCTGCAGGTGCGGCAATCCGCCATCAGTGACAGCGGTGCCCGAAAGATTGAGTTTTCGAAGATTGGAAAGACCGCGCAGGTGATGCAGCCCTGCGTCCGTGACGTGCGTGTTTGCGACATTGAGCAAACACAGCCCCTCCAGAGCTCCCAGGTCACCCAGGGCGGCGTCCGTGATCTGCGTGTCCGCCAGCCGGAGAAACTCGACATGCCCGGCAGCGGCGAGTTCGCGAATGCCCGCGTCCGTGATGCGCGTGTTGGAAAGGTTGAGCCAGCGCATCGACTGCAAAACGCTGTTGGCCTGCAAAGCTGCATCGGTGATTTCGGTACCGGAGAGATTGAGGTCCCGCAGGCGGGAGATGCCGCGCAAGTGCTCGAGACCGGCGTCGGTGATGTGTGCGTTGATGAGGATAAGATCCTCCAGTTGCGGTAGTTCGACAAGATGCTGTAAGCCCGCATCAGTAATGTGTGTGTCGCCCAGTCCGAGAGATTTGAGGTTCGTGAGACCCTTCAGGCCTATGAGCCCGTCATCGGTGATCTGTGTCCCGTCGAGAAACAGGTACGCGAGTTTCGGGAGCCGTAGGTTTTGCAACCCGTCGTTGCCAATCGTTGTTCCTCTCAAATCCAGCAGTTCAACGTTTGTGAATTTGGCGATGTGTGTCAGCCCTTCGTTTGTGACATCCGTGTCGCTGAGCCGGAGGAATCTGACGTTGTTATTTGCCGGTAGTTCACAAAGCGTATCGTCATCGGTCGATGTGCCGGAGAGGTTGATCAATTCAGGCGGTCGCAGCCTGCTTGCATTCGTCCCGAATACGAAAGAGTAAAGTTTGTCCATAAACTCGGAGCGCGGAGAGTACGAATGCACCGTTCCACCAAGAGCCTCGACCTGCTGGACCAACAGCCACTGCTGCCGCGAGCGGTACGCGCTGCGGAGCGCCAGGACGACGAATCCCAGCAGGATGAACAACAGCAGCAGGCGAGGGGCGCGGGAACTGCGACACCATTGCAACCTCGTGTGTCGACTCAGCGGTGCATCGGGCTCAGGCATTGGAAGTCACGCGAGAATGAACGAGAACAATTCGACAACAAAAAGCGTACGCTGGCGATTTGGCATTGGCAATTCCTGTGGGCGGCGGAGTCAGCGGACGGAGTTGAGCGGCACCAGCCAGTCGAGCGGCGCTGCGGCCGCGTGTCCAGACGCACGTTGACGATGGCTGCCAATTCGTCGTACACTGACTGAATGAACGCAACACTTGCTGACTCCCAGGATGAACAGTTGCAGCAGTTCTCGACTCGCCTGGCCGGCTTGGAGGGCGAGTTGCGGCACTTGACCAGGACGGTGCAGTTCCTTGTTTCGGCCGTTGACCCGGAAGAATTGGCTGCTCTCCTGCGACTCCAGCAATCATCTCCTTCAAACGCTGATCTGAAGGCTTGGGCGAGCGCATCGACAGCACCGCCGGAACTTGCGGCGGTCCAGGAAGAACGCCCTTGGTAAGGTACTCGTGCCGGAACTGTGTCAAGGACGGATCGTCTGGACCGTCGTGCCGGACAGCCACGGCCATAACGCCTATGCGCGCCCGGTCGTCATTCTGACCCGCACGGACGACATCGAGGGCGCCGATCAACTGTTCGGCGTTGTTGCGTCGCACACTGCAGCCCAGCAACGACCCCGTCCCGATCATTTCATTGAGATCCCGCATCACCCGCAGGGGTTTGTTCGAACGAAGTTGCGAAAACCGACCGTCGCTGTATGCACATGGCTGACGAGTATCGACAAGGCTGCCTTGAGGGATGACGACGTCGGCGGAGTTGTTCCTCCACTGGTCCTGGAGGCAATCGTCAATAAGGTCCGGGAAATCCATAATCAGAGCGGCGCTCGCTGAGCAGCGATTCCAATCGTTTGCGTTGCATTCTCTGCCGCACCGGTGAGTGCTACCATCCGCTCCGCTTTGGCTTCCGGCAAGCCAGTTACCTGCCAAGCCACTGCAGCGCGCAGCCAGAGTTTCTGTGTGTGACTCCCGACTTGCTCCATGAACCGCTTCTCTGATCTCAACCCCGCCCAGCGCGACGCCGTGCTCACCGTGAGCGGGCCGCTGCTCGTGCTGGCCGGCGCGGGGACGGGGAAGACCCGCGTCATCACGTACCGCATGGCCGAACTGATCCGCCGCGGAGTGAAACCCGAACGGATCCTGTCCGTCACCTTCACCAACAAGGCCGCCCGCGAAATGCTGGAGCGCACCCGCCAGCTCCTCGGCGGCAAGATCAAGACGCGCCCGTGGATCTCGACGTTCCACGCGCTGTGCGTGAACATCCTGCGGCAGGACATCCGGCACCTGGGATACCCGCCGCAGTTCACGATCCTCGACCGGGGGGACCAGGAATCGATCGCCCGCACCGTGCTCCGCGACATTCGCGTTACCGAGAAGTCGCTGCGACCGGGAGATCTGTTGTCGCACGTCAGCCGGTGGAAATCGGCTGCCGTCGGCCCGCCGGTTGCGGCCGATTCGGCGGCAGATGATCAACAGTACCTGGCGGCGATGGGTTACCGGCGCTATCAGCAGAAACTGCGGGCGTCGGGCGCCGTGGATTTCGACGATCTGCTGGGACTCACCGAACAGTTGTTCCGGGAGTTCCCGGACGTGCTGCAGCGGCACCAGCGGCGGTTCGACCGCGTGCAGATCGACGAATACCAGGACACGAACGCCGTGCAGTTTCACCTGGTGGAAGCGCTCGTCGCCGGGCATCGCAACCTGTGCGTCGTCGGCGACGACGATCAGTCGATCTACGGCTGGCGCGGCGCCGAGGTGACGCACATTCTGCGTTTCACTGAGCATTTTCCGGTAGCCAGGGTCGTGCGACTGGAGGAAATCTACCGCTGCACGGAGCGCATCCTCGACGTGGCCAATCGGCTCGTCGCCCACAATCGCTCGCGCCATGTGAAGACGTTGCGGGCCAGCAAGCGCGCCACGGCCGACGTGCGCTTCCTGGAATACCCGGACGAACAGCTCGAAGCCGAGAAAGTCGTGCAGGAGATCCGTTTCCTCGCGTCCCAGAAGGGAGTGCCGCTCACGGAGTTCGCGATCCTGTTCCGCACCACCGACCAGCCGCGGCTGTTTGAGGCCGAGATGCGCCGGCGGGGACTGCGCTACGTGCTGCTGGGGAGCCAGTCGTTCTTCGATCGGCGCGAGGTGCGCGATCTGCTGGCTTACCTGAAGGTGCTTGCGCGGCCCCAGGATGAGTCTTCCCTGCTGCGCATCATCAACACGCCCGCCCGCGGCATCAGCAACGCCACCGTGGAAAAAGTGCTGACGCAGGCGGTGGCGCAGGGCATCTCGTTCTGGGACGCGGCGGCGGCCGGCGCGACGAGCGGGATGGTCCCCTCCAGGGCAGCCGCAGCCATTGCGGCGTTCCAGCAACTGCTCGCGGGATTCCGCCGGAAGTTCCTCGACGACCCGCGGCGGATGGACGCTCACGTGCGGTCGCTGATCGAGGCGATCGGCTACGAGTCGGAAATCGAAAAGCAATACAAGGATCCCCAGCAGCAACTGGCGCGATCCGCGATGGTTGACGAATTCGTGAGTTCCATCAGCGAATACCTGCATCGATCGCCTGACCCCGGCCTGCACCAGTTCCTCGCGGAGATCGCGCTTGACGGCCGGGAGGAAGAGCCCGACAAGGAGGAACAGGCAGACAAGGACGCGGTCAAACTGATGACGCTCCACAGCGCCAAGGGGCTGGAATTCCCGCGCGTGTACATGGTCGGGATGGAGGAAGGCCTGCTGCCGCACAAGCGGAGCGTCGACGGGACGCAGAGCGAAATCGAGGAAGAGCGGCGGCTCGCGTATGTCGGCGTGACGCGCGCTCAGGACCACCTGACGCTGACTCGGGCGGCCGCGCGCCAGAAATGGGGCAAGCGGCGGCCGTCGCTTCCTTCGCGGTTCCTGTTTGAAATGCGCGAGGAGCCCGTGGGCGATGAACAGTCGGCGTAGCGGGTCCCGGCGCACAGGACGAAACGTCCCATGACGACCCTCGGCATCGAGACCTCCACTGTGGAAGGGAGCATTGCGCTCGTCCGCGACGGAGTGTGCCTGGCGGAACGGGCCCTGTCGCACACCGGCCGGCGTCATGCCCGCGAGCTGGTCGCGCAGATTGGCGAATTGCTGGCATCGGCCGGACTTGGACCGCGCGATGTGAACCTGGTTGCCGTGAGCATCGGTCCGGGGAGTTTCACCGGATTAAGGGTCGGTGTGGTCTGTGCGAAGACCTTCGCGTATGCCGTCGGCTGCGGCATCGCCGCCGTGGACACGTTTGAAGCGATCGCAGCCAACAGTCCGCCGGACGTGCAACGGATCGACGTCGTCGGCGACGCACTGCGGGGGGAAGTCTACGTCGGACGCTATACGCGTACCGCGCAGGGCGACTGGCGGCGTCAGGGCGAAATTGACGTGATGCCCGCGGAGAAGTGGCTGGCGGAACTCGGCGCCGAGGCTGTCGTATCCGGCCCGGCAGCGGAAAAAATCGCGGCAGACGCAACGGGACGATGCCGGCGGCTTCCGGTCGAACTTCACACTCCGCGTGCCGCAACGATTGCACAGCTCGGTGAGCGGCAGGCCCGCGCGGGCGAATTGGCCGACGTGTGGAGTCTCGAGCCGGCCTACATCCGGCCGAGCGGGGCCGAAGAGAAATGGGAGCAGCGTCGGTCCATTGAGGGCCGGTCCAGCGAGAACACGGCCTGAAGTCTCCTTCCGTGCGGGCGATCAGTTCAGTATGGTGTGCGCAATTCCGGGTCGCTGGTCCGCCGTCGAACGGCCCCAGCGCCCCACGTTCGGGTGCAAGCTGAATTCAGGAGGACAGGCGGATGCCGCTGTTTGAGATTGAAACGAACGCGCACATCATGATTGGATGGGCCGAAACGCAGGACGACGCGTGCGAAATTGCCCGCAAGCATTACCCCGAAGACGAGATCGTGCGGGTGACGCGCCGTCCCCGCGACCTGTGGGTCATTTCCAAGAAGCTCCTGGGCGTCAAGAGCGAGACGGAACCGTGCGACACCGCGCGCGACTGTCTGGCCCGCGCCGCCGGCGACAAACTCCACGCCATCCGGCTGTACATGCTCGATACCGGGGCCGATCTGCATGAAGCTCAGCGCGTGATCGAGACGAACATGTCCATGGGCTGGTAGCCGGCCCCGTCCCGCCCCCTCACTTCACCAATCCGCGGACCGCATCGTCTGGAGTCATCGACTCCTCGTGCAGCGTCAGTTGGCCCCCCGCCGCGCGATACGCGGCCGCCAGCGGCTTCAGTTGGGCGTCTGCGGCATCGTCTGACGCGCCGTACACCGTGAGTTCTGCCGGGGCCGAAAGGGCAGCGATTCCGCCGATGTCGCCGTAACGGAGCGCCCCCGGCAGCAGCATCGGATCTCCGGAATCGGTCACTCTGGCAAACGTAAACCCGCCCAGGTCCACGGTTGTGGACTCCACGAGATCTCCCGCCAGCGCCCGAGCCAGCAGGGCCCACGGACCCGCTTCGCCGGTCGCGACAAGGTGCACTTCCTTGACGTCCGGCTGCGCCCGTGCCGCGCCGATCAGCGTCAGGATGTCGTGCACGCGATGCGACAGCAACGGGCGGTTATAACCAAATGTGTAGCCCGGGAAACCTCCCTGCACGGGGTATTGGGCGTCTTCCGGTCGAGTGATGTACTCGCCGGTCAGGAACAGATCGGCCGATGCCACGGCCATCCCCGCTCGGAGCAGTTTTTCGACAGCGGGCTGCGGCGCGCCGTCGTCTCCGAACAATGCGGACTTGCCCCGCGCGTCCAGCCAGAGAACAACCGAGCCGCTGAATTCCTCAGGAATCAATGTCGCCACCGGCACCTGCTCACCTGCTCCCTTGCGGCCGCACGTCCCCTTGAACAGTTCAAAGGGGCCCACTTTCGATTTTCCTGACTCCTGCAGATCCACGTCGCCGGAAGCGGGCGCGCCGGAATCCAGCAAGACGCGGGCGGCCGCGCCGACAATCCGCCGGTAGGCGTCGATGTCGCCGGAGGTCTGGGGCAACAGATCAGAAAACCAGGCCTGTGTCTCGCGGGTCATCTGGTCGCGCAGTCGCGGAGCGTCGAGGGCATCCGCCGGGACCGGGTGATCCGCGTCGAACACCGTCAATTCATCGCGCGTCAGAGGCCAGAAGTCCGATTGCCTGACCGGTGCCGCCACGTTCAGGCCCAGGTGCTCGTTGAACCAGTTGAACATCAGTTCGCGTGACACCTGGTTGTAATTGTGCTGGAACTGAGGATAGCACGTCGCACTGACGAGGCTCGGCTGACCGTAGAGCGAATACACCTGCTTCAGTTCGGGCAGGCCCTTCGTCTCGATGTCGATCGTCCAGTCGTCCGCGCCGCTCATGGCGAGCGGTTTGGGGGCAAACAGTGCCGCCAGTGTGATATTGCTGATCCCCTGGCG
The DNA here is from genome assembly GCA_964633565.1 of uncultured Planctomycetaceae bacterium. Lineage (GTDB taxonomy): Bacteria > Planctomycetota > Planctomycetia > Planctomycetales > Planctomycetaceae > CAZWGW01. Next base: position 5,044 of record CAZWGW010000006.1, on the reverse strand, counting down.
CAGGTATGAGGCGTTTTCGCAGACACAGCCCCCCTGCATGGCCGTCGAGACCATAACGGCGGGAAACGCGACCGCCGGTCGCGGATCGACGGCGCACAGCATGAACGTCTGTGTTCCGCCGCCGCTGGCGCCGGTGACGCCGATGCGCGCGGGGTCCACGTCCGGAAGGCCGGTGAGAAAATCGAGGGCGCGGATCGAGTTCCAGGTCTGCAGGCCGAGCTTGTTCTGCAGCCACAGTTCCGCCGCAGGGTCGTTGAAACCGCCTCGATGGTCGATCGGCTGGTTGT
>CAZWGW010000006.1:0-4747 GCA_964633565.1 uncultured Planctomycetaceae bacterium | reverse complement strand
CGTTCCCGACCATGTCATAGTGGAAGACGACGCACCCCATCCGGGCCAGTTCGACCATCCGCGCCTGGAGTGGATAGCGCGCCCCGGACATGAACTGCTCGGCGCCAATCTTCAGTTGTTCGGCAGCGCCCTTGGCGCCGGCGTCGTAGAACCGTCCGTTCGCCCAGTGACCGTGCGGACAGAGTACTCCCGGAGCCCGTCCGCTGACCTTTTTGGGTCGATACAGGCTGCCGGTGACGTAATGTCCGGGTCGGCTGGCGAAGTAGACCTTCTGGACCGTGTAGTCTCCCCGAACGATCTCGCCATGGATCACCGGCTGCAGCGCAGTCTTTTCCGGTATCGGCCAGAGTCCCGTAGCGACCAGCACCTGTTCGCGGACGCGCCGGGCTTCCCGTTCCCAGTCCTCTCGCGACGTCGGCGGGACCCACGGATGGTACGCATCGTTGAGCGTCCGCTGCGGATTGAGCCGGGCGTCATTCGGCCGCTGTCCGGCGGGCAGCACCCGGGAGACGTCATTGCGAGTCTGCGCTTCGACCGACTGGGAAATCAGCAGACAGACAACGAAACCACAATGCAGGGAGCGCATGAGATGCCTTGATTCATTCGAGCGGAGTCATGTCACCGTGATGAACGGCCGCCGCGGCAACCGGGCGGCCGCGTCGACATGACGCCATTATTCAGGTTCATGGGACGGCTGCAACAGTGCCGTCCCGAACCCGCGGCGCTCAATGATCAAAGCACGAGACAGTTCGAAACGCGGCGACAATCAGAGCCCGGCGGGAATCAGCAGCGCCGGCTGGACTGCATGCGACGTCCCTTCCGGTGGGGGGGCGGGGGCAGATTGAGTCGGCGCAGGCGTCGGCCTGGGGCTGTAATACTCACTGGCCGGCGCGGCCGCGGGCTCGCTCGGGGCCGCCTGGAATGTCATGGGTGGCGCCCCTGTGATGATTCCCTGTCCGCCACACGAACCGCAGCCCGACCAGGGAGCGGCCATTTGCGGCTGCCCCCACACGACTCCGCCGTATTGCATGGCGTCATACGTCATGGCGCCCGACGACCCGCAGCCGCAATCGACTGGTCTGCTGCCGCACCCGCACTCGGACGACATTGGAATGGCGTTGTAGCCCCCGTCGCAGCCGCAACCTCCGGAAAATGCCGGTTGAGTATGGCAACCGCAGCCTTCGCGATGCCGCGAATGATGCTCCGGATTTGGACTGCACCAGTCCTCGCGGTCCACGCAGGCGGAATGGCGGCCGAACAGGCAGCCGTGCCGGCCGAATCCGCCGCAACAGCCGGAAGATGCAATCAACAGGGTGAACAGGAGGGCGAAACTGACCTTGGTGCGCATGGATTCTCGGGCGGACAAACGCGGGAGGGGGTGGAGGGAGATCGCGCGCACGACCGTGAGGGGGCGCGGACCATAGATAAGTTATCGGCGCGAGAATGGGAGGACTTTACCGATTATTCGGATAAGGCTGAGATTTCCGGCTCGGGGAAAGATGGGCCGGGTCCAGGGGCGCTGTTGATTCAAGGCCGGGTGTTGGCCCCAAGCCAAACTCCCGTTCTGGAAAGTACTTGCTTTGCCTCTTGCCGCCTTTAGAATGGAATCGGTGTGTCGTTCGGCACACAAATCCAGAGGCGTCGGCGATACCGGCACAGGCCCCACAATTGCCATGTCTGGTGTCCGTCGAATCAGAACACGTAGTCTGGCGTGGTCACACCGAAGTGTCCGATTCTCGACCTGCGGGGGCCTGGAGGTGAGTCGCGCGGAGAGACTGCAGACGACAGCCGTGCCGATTGAGTCAGTCTGTTTGTCGCGAACGACCCGCCTCAAAAGTCCTCAAGTCGAAATCTGGCACCCACGGCGCGTTCAGCCCGGAGCAACTCCTGCATGTCATCCACCCCGAAGAAGTATCTCAGTCTCGAAGAAGCGGCGGCCCGACTGGCCGTGTCCAGGGACCAGCTGATCCGGATGCGCGAGTCCGGAGAAATCCGCGGCTTCGCCGATCGTGGCACATGGAAATTCCGGGTTGAGGACGTGGACGAGTTGGCACGCACCCGGCAGGCGGATTCGTCCCCGGACGTTCAACTGTTCGGGGACTCCGGACCGATGGTTGTCGGCGATGAACCCTCGGGCGCGGGCTCATCCACCATCCTGGCGGAGGCGGATGCGGACGTTGGTGAACAACCCACCGTAATTCGCAAGGCCGCCGAGGTGAAAAAAGGGTCCGACAGCGACGTGAAACTTGTGGGGGAAGATTCGGACAGTGATATTACCCTGGCCAGCGCCAAGCCCGGCGCCGGCAGCGACAGCGACGTGCGGCTGATGGGGCCCGACTCCGACAGCGACATTACGCTCGCTCCGGCGGGACAGGGGAGCGACAAGCTGATCGATTCGGCGGTCGCGGAGGACGGATCGAGCGACAGCGACGTCGCGCTGATCGGAGGAAGCGATTCGTCCGTGGCCCTCGATCTGTCGCCCGATGACAGCGAGCAGGCGTCCGTGCTTTCAGACGATGCAGGACTCTCAATGGAGAGTTCGTTGACGCTGGCCGCCGACAGTGGAATTTCCCTGGAAGCCGATGAAGGCATCACGCTGGAGGGGACGGAGAGCGGGATTTCGCTGGAGGGCATCGCCGACAGCGGCATTTCGCTTGAGGACAGCGACGAGATCAAGAGCACGATGCCCATGATGGACGCCGTGCCGGATGTTGAAGGTGTGGAGGAGACCAAATTCGAAATCCCGTCGATGAGCGACGACAGCGCCTTCGACCTGCAGATGCCGGCGGGCGACTCGTCCGAAGACACCGGCGTGCTGCAACTCGAGGACTCCGGAGAAACGACGCTCGACGACGCGGTCTTCGATCTCGACGAGGAAACCCCGTCCGGCGAGCAGGACGAACTCGAAGTCGCTCCCGAAATCCTGGGCGAGGACGACGAACTGGAGGAACTCGACGTCTTTGACGCCGACGAGGGGTTGTTCGAAGAGTCCGGCGCAAGTCAGGAGTTCGCCGCGCCGCTTGCAGGCCGGGCGGTTGCCATCGAAACCGAATGGAGTGCGCCGCTCGTGGCGGGATTGGGATTCTCGACGGTGGTGATGGTGGTCGCGCTGCTGATTTCGTTCGACCTGGTCCGTGCCATGTGGCAGTGGAGTTCTCCGGGACCGGTTTCCGCCGGGATTCTCAGTCTGTTCGGCGGCTGATCGGCGCTCCGCGGTGGCAGCGATGCCCGCGGATTCACGGGTCTGCGGCGGGTCCGATGATGCCGGCGCCGAAGTCGTCTGCGACGGCGGCGGGGTGGAACTGCCCCACAGGTGCGGGCCGTGCGGCCGTCGGTTGATGCGGCCCCGAGGCGGCCGGTGCCGCAGGTTCGATGCGTCGACGTGTCTCCGTGGCCGCATCCGGCCGGACCGAGGCCGCCTCGCACCAATCGTCACCCAGGTCGAATTCGCCGTCGTCGCCGAACTCATCGTAACGGCAGACGTAGCCCGGCTGTTTCGCGAGGACCAGTTCCTCGTCGTAGGCTGCCAGCACTTTCAGCTGAATCAGTTCCCGGCAGCGGGAGTTGATGGGATGTGCAATGTCGGCATAGAGTTTGGCCCGGCCGTCCTGCCCCTTGCACGCCCGGTCTTCCGGCAGCCGGGCGCCGCACTGGCTGCAGAACACCGCGCGCAGGCAGTTCTTGGAAGTGCACTTGGGGCAGCGGTCGGTGAGTTTGCGGCTGGGCATGGCCACAAACGCACCCTTGGTTCCCTTGATGATCTTCAGGTCGCGGATAACGAAACACCCGTCGATCGTGATGGAGCAGAAGGCCTGCAGTCGCTCCTGAACGTCTTCCATCAGCTTGATGCGAACTTCGGTGATGTGCACGGCCGAATCCTCCCTGCGGGTGTGCCGATCGCGCTCCCGTGCGCGCGGCCCGGTTTCGATGCCGGGTCGACGTCTCGAGTCAAACAGCGGTGGCGACGACCCACACGCGGCCGGCCGCCGCCCCTCTGATCCGTGCTCCCAGCGACCGGGCTTGCCGCCGGGAACCGCACATGCCAAAGCAGACAGTGCCGCTCCCGGTCATCCCGTGCGCGTCTGGAAACCACTGCGACAATGTATGGAGCACGCGGCTGACGTCGGCGTTGAGCCGGGCCGCGGGAGTTTGCAGGGCGTTGCAGAGCGCCTGGCCGGCAGGTCCGAACCGCCCCAGGGCGAGACGCTCCAGCAGGACTTCGGGGCTCTGGCACTTGTCGTCGTCGCGCCAGGCGCCGAACACGTCGCGCGTCGACAGACCGCTCGCAGGTCGCACCAGCACGAAATGCAGCGGCACGCCGAGCGGGCGCGGTGCAATCTGTTCTCCGCGCCCGCGGCAGAGCGCCAGCGGGTGCGAATCCAGGAAGAAATTGACGTCACTGCCGAGACGCGCCGCGAGCGGATGCAGTTCGGCGGAACTCAATCCGGTGCGCCACAACCGGTTGAGGGCCACCAGGGTTGCCGCGGCGTCGCTGGAACCGCCCCCCAGCCCGGAGGCGAGGGGAATCCGTTTTCGCAGTGCAATCAGCGCACCCTCCCGGCAACCGGTTTCGGAGGCGAGCAGCCGCGCCGCGCGGACGATCAGATTGTCGTCGCCCGGTGGCAACTCCGCCTCGCTGCCAACCAGAGACGATTCGGTTCGCAGGTGAATCGATCGGTCCGGGGAGAGAACGAACCGCAGGGTGTCGAACAGCCCGATCGACACCATGACCGTTTCAAGTTCGTGA
>CAZWGW010000005.1:22687-29819 GCA_964633565.1 uncultured Planctomycetaceae bacterium | reverse complement strand
GAGCAGGCGACCGAGCGGCTGGCTGCCGCGGGCGGTCCGGCCGTCGATGCGCTGCTGGCCGCGGCGACCGACGGCGACGCCGAGACGGTGTGGCGCGTCATTCTCATTCTGACCCGCATCTGGGAGACGGCCCCCGCCGACGGTGCAGGCAAGGCGTATGCCGCACTGCGTGAACTGGCGAGGCCTGCACATCGTGACTCCGCGCCGCAGGCAGCCGCGGCCATTCGCGCGCTGGAATGGGGCCTTGTTCAGCGGCAGCGGGAATTCAAGGGGCCGCACTTCGATCCGAAATTCCTGACGACCCCCGTTTCCGTGATCGAACTCAACCACACCGCCGTCACCGACGGGGATCTGGAATTCTTCTGCCGGCTGCCGACCGTGCAGAAGCTGTATCTGGATGGGACCTGCATCTCCAGCCGGGCGCTCGACCACGTGTTGCGGCTGCCGAACGTGACGACGCTGGCGCTGATGGGGACGGAAATCGACGACGAGGCGATGCCGCGCATCGCACAGCTCGCATCGTTGCGCACGATCTCTCTGCACGGCACGCGGATCACGGACGCCGGAGCGGCACAGCTTGCACGCTGCGAAGCCCTGGAGGAACTCTGGATCGGTGAAACCCGCCTCACCGACGACGGACTGGCGGCGTTGACGGGACTCAAGGGACTCCGCCGGCTGCTGCTCAGTTACACGCGCGTCTCCGACGCCGCGCTGGAGTCCTGCGGCGGCTGGCCCGAATTGTCGGAACTGGCGCTCGACGGCACACAGGTCACAAACGATGGTCTGCCGCGGCTGCAATCACTCGGGAAGCTCGAAGTGCTGTGGCTGAACGAGACGGCCGTCACTGACGACGCAATGGCCGGCGTGGCTCAACTTCCGGGCCTCAAGAGGCTGTATCTGATCGGAACATCGATCGGTGACAGGGGGGCCGCCACCCTGGCCGACAACATGCGCCTCGAGGTCCTGTACCTGAATGAGACGCGAATCACGGATGACGCAGTCCGGTCAATCTCCCGGTTGACCGCGCTGCAGGAGCTGGGGCTGCAGGGGACGTCGATCGGCGACGACTTTGTCGAGCCGTTGGCCCGGCTGACGAACCTGAAGTTCCTCTTCGTGGGACGGACCAGGATCACCCCCGCCGGCGTAAAGCGGTTGCGACAGCGCCTGCCCGGATGCCGCGTGCTCGACTGACACCGAACGGCGTCACACCCTTGTCCGCTGGCGCGGTTCCGGCATCACGAACGTCAGTATGCCCCCCAGTGCGATCACTGCGCTCACGCCGGCGAACGTCCACTGGTACGGAATATTGTCCACCAGCCAGCCGACCGCCGGCGCGAACACGAACGGCATGGCAAAGCACAGCGTCATCGTGCTCAGATAGCGCGAGTGTCGCGATTCGTCCACCAGCTCGAGCACGTAGTTGCTGATCGTGCGCATGGTCAACGGGCACAGCCCGAGCAGCGCGAACGTGAGCCAGTACCAGCGCCGTCCGGTGGCCGGCGCGAAATACGGACTGGTGAGGAACACCGCCAGCAGCGGCGTCAGCGCTGAAAGGAAGATTGAAATCCGCGATGAGAGCCGGTTCCCGCGGCGATCCGCCACCCAGCCCAGCAGCGGGCTGAAGATCCCGAGGCTCACGTTCTGCGCGACGACCCAGATCAGGAGGTCCTCGTTCGTCGACCCGAGCCGCTCCCGCGCCAGCCACTGGTAGTGCGGAAAGATCAGGATGGCCGTAATGAAACACATGGCCACCCGCGCCACGCGCCGAAACTGGCGGTCCTCCCGATACACGGCCCATGCGCTGCGGAAGTGATCGAGGACCCTGGCGGTGCTGCGCGGCTGCCCGGCATCGGCCGGTTCGACGCAGGCCGCGAGCACGAGCGCGGACAGCAGGTACGAAACGCCGTTGAAGAGGAAAATGTGCGCATAGCCGGCGTCATTCGGCAGCGCCAGCCAGCGCGGTAGCAACAGGATCGCAGCGGCCACGGCGGAGAACGACCCCACGACGCCCGACAGACCCAGCAGCCAGCCCCGGCGGTGAGCGCGGATCAACTTCCCCTGCACCGTGCCGAACGCCAGTTGATTGAGGCCGTTGAATGCGAAGAACACGAAATACAGCACGAGGAACAACGGCGGCAGCCAGGGCTGTTTCGGGTTGTCGATCACGGCCCACAGCGTTCCCAGCGCGAGGAACGGCGCGGACATGAGCAGCGTCATCCAGAGCAGGACCCGCGACTTGATCCGCGCCCCCTGTTGCGCCTCGGCGAAAACGATCGGCGGCAGGCTTTGCCCCACGCGGTTGAGCACCGGCAACAGTCCCCGGATCCAGCCGGCCCCGGCGATCGCGTCGAGGAAGTCCGGCATGATGACGCTCTCGGTCTTGAAGATCCAGCCGATCCTCAGAATCACCTGTTGTGCCGCGAGAACGTACAGGTTGCGCGCTTCGTGCGATTCGATGAGCGTGCGGCGGGCATCGCCGTCCGGCGCCGCGGACACTGCAGCGGCAGGTGCGTCGACATCAACCTCGGTGCCGTCGGTCATTAATCAATCCGGAACAAGGGGAGGCCGCGCCCCTCGAGCGTCGTTCGCCGAACATTCGCGCAAATAACTTCGGTCCCCTGTTTCCGCGGGTGCGAACCGGCCCGCCGGGAGTGTATCGTACGCCCGGCCCGGCGTCGTGGATGTCCGTTCGTGCGGAAATCGCGACCGTCGCGCCAACGCGACGGGCCCCTGCGGCGTACCTGGATCGTGCCGTCCTGATTCGAGTGCTTTCCGAAATCACTGGTCAACATTGCGACAACATGCCGACTTCAGGCGTCAGGCTGACCCAGCCCCCCCGTCGTTGGTGTTGTGTTGTCGCCGGATTCACCAGGAATTCGGGCGAACGGAATCGGCGTCATCCAACTCGACGCCCGAATTCTGCGCGAATTCGGCTGCGACGGACCACACAGCGCAGCACCAAAGCCCCCCGCCGCGGGTTCACGGTGCTGGAGGTGTTCATCGTCCTGCTTGTGGTCTGTCTCCTGCTCGCGCTGTTGCTCCCCGGCATTCAGCGCGCGAAGGAGGCGGCGTACCGGATCGAGTGTCAGAACAACCTCCGGCAGATCGGACTCGCGCTGCACAGCTACAACGACCTGCACGACTGCTTTCCTCCCGGATACGTCGCGCGCGACGTTCGGCCGCGGGACTCCGGCGACGCCGAGACCGGTCCCGGTTACGCCTGGGGCGTGATGCTGCTCCCGTTTCTCGACCAGGCGGGGCTGTTCGCCAGCATGGACTTCACGCAGGATCCGCCGCCGGTCGCGTCGGCCGGTCCGAGGATCGCGTGCTACATTTGCCCGTCGGACACTGAGCACACGGCGATGAACTACGTCGGCTCGTTCGGCTACGGCAGCATGACGCTCGCGCCGGGCGCGCCCGTGGGGCCGGGCATCCTGTACCGCAACAGCCACGTCCAGTCGTTCGACATCAGGGACGGCACGTCACATACGTTCGCGGCGGGCGAGCGGGCGGCCGTTCACAACTTCGTGCCCGGCGCCGATCCGATCGACGCCGGCGCGCAGTGGCTCGCCGCGCCGTCCGGACTGTTCCGCAACGCCGGACTGGTCGATGCGCCCGGCTACCAGGAAGGTCCGGCGTCTTTCGCGCTGGCGACCGTGGGGCAGGACGAACCGGTCAAAGTCCATGCCACCCACTGCCGCACGAATTTTGTCGCGGCCTTCTCCAGCATGCACCCGGGGGGCGCGAACTTCCTGATGGCCGACGGCTCGGGGCACTTCATCAGCAGCGACATCGACTATGAGACGTACCGGCGGCTGGGGCAGAAGAGCGACCGGCTGCCGGCGGAAGTGCCGGGGGAGTACTGATTCTTCCTCCGGCGAGCGGCGGGCGTCAGCCGGCTGAATATGCATACATTCTGGAGACTACCACTCTTGCCGGAACGGACCACTCCGGTATGGGATGTCGAACTCACCACTTCTCTTGGCGCGCGCGATGCTGAATTCACTGCCTACATCACAGATCGACGCCCATCGGAGCAAGGGATGAGTGAGGGGTGTGTTGTCGATTAACCAATCGACCGGTCGGTAGACCCCCAGCGGACCTCCCATCGGATGCACCCCGCTTTCACTCCCGCATGCCAGGCGGAACATCGGAGCGTAGCTGAGAGTGTAAGCTAGCACCAAAAGCGGGACGACAACGTACGGCACGAGCGGATGGCGGCGGCGGGCGTCCATGAAGTTGCTCCCAAATCGGCGTTTGTGCGCGGAACGTAGCCGCCTCTGCCGCAGTGAGCAAGAGGAGTTGCCAGCTCACATTTGCACCTGACCCGTTCGCGGAATCCGGGAAAAGGTTTGTTTCACAGCGGAGACTGGGCGTTTACAATAGACGCAGGATTGGGTGCCTGTTGGAGATTCCCCATGACGATCGTCCTTGAGCCGGACCTCGAAGCCGCGGTGCGGGATCTCGCGCGCCGCCAGGGGATCGCACCGGAGGAAGCGGCGCTCGATGCCCTGCGACGGCAACTTCTTCAGCGCGCGCCGATCGAACCTCAAGATGAGTGGGAGCGGAAACTGCTCTCGCTCACCAGGAACTGCGGAGTCTCGCTGTCCGACTCCGTGCTGGGCCGCGAAGAGATGTACGAGTAGTGCCGTACCTTCTGGATACAAACCTGCTCATCCGGCTGGCGAACGGGACGGATGCGGCGCATCCGATCGCAGTCCAGGCCGTGCTGAGACTTCACCGCCGCGGCGAGGTCTTGCACGTCACTCCACAGGTGATGATCGAGTTCCGCAACGTCGCCACACGCCCTGCCGCCCACAACGGTCTGGGACTTTCGACCGTCGATGCTGAAGCGCAGGGCTGACACATCCGACATCTATCCAGCGTGGAAATCGCTGGTCCAGGCAGGAGGCGTCATCGGAAAGCAGGTTCACGATGCACGGCTCGTCGCAGTCTGTCGCGCGCACGGAATCACAAGTCTGCTCACGTTCAACGTCGCGCATTTCACGCGTCTCGCGAGTCTGGAACCCGGGCTGACTGTCGTCGAACCGTCATCAGTCTGAGGCGATCGTATCCAGGCGACTGTGCACCGCCGGACCCTTACATCAACCCGCGCCGCTTGAGTTCCGCCACCACCGCCTGCGTGATCCGCGCCACGTCCCCCTCGGCCGGACCGAACCCGCCCGAGGCCGTGCGCAGCGACGCCGGCGAGCATCCTTCCACCGGCTGGTCCGTGAACCCGTGCGCCGCCAGCAGGCACTGCAGCGTGCGGCTGAGCGCCGTGAGGTTCGTCTCCTGCTGTTCCGACATCGGCTGTCGCCCGCGCCCCATCCGGAAGCCGCGCAACTTCACCGCCGCGCGGAACCCCTCCGGGAACTCCGCCTGGTAGATCATCGCGTCGAACAGCGTGACGAGGTCGTACTGCAGCCGGCGGGCGTCGTCGAGCTGGCTGGAAAGCGTCAGGTCGTAGAGTTTGCGCGTCAGTTCCGGCACGACGCCGCTGGAGGCATTCGTCCCGCCGTCGCAGCCGACGAGCAGCATCGGCATCAGCGCGGCGTCCCAGCCGGTGAGGAAGCTGAACTCCGGCCGGTTGGGGCGCACGGCCTGGATCATGCGGATCATGTGGGGGAGCTCGCCGGATGAGTCCTTGATGGCCACAATCCGCGGGCACTCCTCGCTCAGCCGCTGCACGGTCGGCACGTCGATCGGGCTGGCGAACATCGGGATGTTGTAGAGCGTCACGTCGACCGGCGTGTTCCGGCCGATCTCGCGGAAGTACGCATACACCGACGCCGGGCTCAGCTTGTAGTAGAACGGCGCCACGATCGCGACCGCCCGCACGCCCAGTTCGGCGTAGTATTCGCAGGCCTTGAGGGTCTCGTGGACGTTGGCCTCGGCCGCGCCGGCGAGGATCGGGACCCGCCCGCCGACCTGGTCGACGATGATGGCCGTGATCCGCCGCCGCTCTTCCGGCGTGAAGCGGGTGAACTCGCCGGTCGATCCGTTGGGATACAGGCCGTGGACGCCGCGCTCGACGAGCCAGTCGACGTAGCGCCGCGTTTCGGCCTCGTTGATATTCCCCGCGTCATCAAAGGCCACGAGGTTCGGAGTGAAGATCCCCTGCAGTCGTCCGGTGGACATCGTCGGTCGTCGCTCTCGGTCTTGCGTTCGTTGAATGTTGCGAAACGGCAACATTGCGTGTTGCCCGCGTGAAGCATAGGTCATCAAATGCGCTTGCGTCTGCCGTGGCAACTCAAATCGTGACTTGAGGTTCCCGATCCGGAACGTGCTCGACCCGCACGTTTGATACGTCCGACTTCCGGGCCGATTTCCCTTTTGACAGTGGTCGGTGCCCCGCCGTACGATCGGACTGACCGATACAGACGGACTCCCGGGGAGACAAACCCCCTGCGGCTGCGGACTGTCGCCGCGGTTCGAATTCGCGACGGTTCTGCACGCCGCGGGGGCAGGTCATTCCTGTCCCGGGCGCTCGCCTTCGATTTCCGCCATTCCCAGCACCTCCATCCGCCGATACAGCTTCGGGCGCGTCAGCCCGAGCAGCGCCGCCGCCTGGCTCTTGTTGTTCTTGGCCTGCTGCAGCGCCCGGAGGATGTGCTCCCGCTCCACTTCGGCCAGTGCCGCCTCCAGATCGATTGGCCGCGCCTCCACCGCAGGACCGATCGCCTGTGCGTCGATGCCGGTGCGAAACCGGAACGGCAGGTCCTGTGGCGTAATCAATGCGCCGGCCGCGGCCGCGCGAGCTTCCGCGACGACGGCTGCCAGTTCGGCCACGTTGCCGGGCCAGTTGTACCGCGCGAACTGTTCCAGTACGTCTGGCGTGAACCCTCCCACCTGCCGCTCGTCGCCGCGGTTGTGCTGCTCCAGCAGTTGCTGCGCGAGCAGCGGCAGGTCTTCCCGGCGCTGGCGCAGCGGGGGGACTTCGATCGTCAACTCCGTGACGCGGTAATAGAACCCGGGAATCAGTTCGTCCGCCTCCAGCGCGTCGATGAGGGACCCCGTTGACGACGACATGAGCCGAACGGCGTCGGAACCGGCGCACGCCTCGACGACCAGTTCCTGCAGGTCGCGCGGCAGGTGGGCGACATTCCGCAGAAACAGCGTCCCCGGCAGA
>CAZWGW010000005.1:20116-22677 GCA_964633565.1 uncultured Planctomycetaceae bacterium | reverse complement strand
TGGTTGCCGAATGGGACAAGGAGGGCAAGCTGACCGTGTGGTGCTCGACGCAGGGCGCGTTTGAGTTCAAACGGCGGCAAGCGCCGGCAGTCGAGCGGCACGAATGTTCGCGTTCGGTCTGCGCCCTGGCAGTGAATGACTCGGGCCAGATGTTCGCGGCCGGTCCCCTGTTCCCCCGCGAAGTGCACCGACGCCCGGCAGCCCTGCGCGACGCGGACCTGCTGCATCACGCGACGCATCGCCGGGCTGCGTGCGATGAGCCGATCGGCGCCGTACAGCCGCCGCAGTTCGCACTGGACCGCCGCCAGCACGGCGTGCAGCTCGGCGGCCGGAGTGGCCGGCACGCACGCCGGCACGCCGCGCGGCGTGATGACTCCCAGGACGCGCATTGCGCCGGCCCCTGATTCGTCCAGCGGGAAGAAATGAATCGTGGCGGCAAACGAGTCTCCCGCAGCGCGCGGGAAATCCGCCGGGGCGCAGCAGGCCCGTCCCGCGAACACCTCCAGCGGGGGACAGAGACGTCCGGTAACACTCTCGGGGCGATCCGGTTCGGCTTCCGTGAAGTATTCACAACGCTTGCCGATCACGTCCGCGGCAGCACGGCCGGTCAGTTGCTCGCACCCCTGGTTGAAGAACAGCACCACCCGCCGCGCATCCAGCAGGAACACCGGCGTGGCGGTGGCGCTCAGCCAGCGCTGCAGGCCGCGACGGGTACGGGACGATGTCGGCATCGGTCGATTTCAGACTTGTGCGGGCGCAGAATCGTTTCGGCGCACGTGTTGACTGTGTCAGCCCGTACCGTGCCCGTCAACCAGCGCGGCGCCGCCGCCCGGCATCGCACGGGCCGATTGCCGCGGCCCCGGGGTCCCGTCCGGTTCGGTGTTTCGCTCCGGATGAGCCTGTTCGGGCTCGCCCGGAGCAACCTGCGGACCGGGCGGCGACGGGAAGCCGCGGACGGCCGACTGCAGCAGCGGCTGCGGCCACGCGCCGACGACCAGCAACGCCGCCGCCGGCAGTCCCGCGGACCAGCGGCCGATCGGAAGTCCCGCCGCTTCGAGCCGGCCGCGCGGCACCTCCCAGACAACCTGTTCAAACAGCCGCAGGTACGCGGCAGCGACAAGAATTGAGCCGACGATCATCACGCCGCAAGTCGCCAGGAAGCCGTAATGCGGTTCATACAGGCCGGTCAGCGACGACGGTTGTTGCGGACTGAAGGCCGCGGCGAACAGCCACCAGCGTCCCCAGAACCCCGGCAGTGGAGGGACGCCGCACAGACTCGCGAGACAAATCGCGGCGGCGGCCCCGGTCGCCGGCCGCTGACGGAGAAGTCCGGCGACGTCTTCACTGAACTCGACCGGTGAACCGCCCCGCCGCAGCGTGCCCAACGCCGCCAGCAATCCGAGCAGCGCCAGCCCATCGGCGCACAGGCTGAACAGCGCGGCCGCCGCCCCGCTGGGGAGTCCTGACGACGGCCAGAGGCCCTTGCCGGGACTTGCTGCTTCCCACGCGCCAACGGCGGCCCCGAGCAGCCAGAGTCCGAAATGCACCATCAATGCGCACCCCAGCAGAGGCAGGATCCGGCGCTGGCGGAGACCCAGCACGCCCCCGACGAGCATCATCAGCCACGCGGACAAGACTGTGACGGTGACCGCCGACTCCGACCATGCTCCCAGCACGGCCGGCGCGACCCGGAGCACGAGCAGCATGGCCGTCCACGGAGGCAATGGGAGCAGCAGGCAGGCCGCCGCGGCGTCTGTTGTCTCCAACAGCCTGCTCCGGCCGCCGTAAACGGAGTGCATGACTGCGAAGCCACTCAGCCCCGTGAGCAGGCAGACCGTCGCGACGACGGCGATTGATCGCGGCAGCGGCACGAACTCCGTATGGATGAATTGTCCGCGACCGGCGGCGGCGATCTTGTCGTACGAGAGCGATCCTCCCAGACCGTACAGCGTCACAAGGCCCAGCAGGACCAGCAACAGACAGGCCGAATGAAACAGCCAGGCCGACAACACCGCACGCCGAAAGGCCGGACTGCGCCGCCGCCAGGCGAAGGCGTGCATGCCGAGCGCGACCAGGTGCAGTCCGGCCATGGCGACGGGGAGTGACTCGGCCGCCCCTGCTGCGATCGCACCGGCAAGGAGCACGAGTGCCAGGCCGTAGTCGCGCGCGTCGCACAAGCGCGGGCCGGGCGGGCGCAACGACACCAGCAGGTACAGCATTCCGACGAACAACGTCCCCCAGATCGAGGTCTGCGCGATGACGCCGGATGTTGCACCGCTCTGGATTCCGGCGCCGGCGCCGCACAGGACCGTCACACCGAACAGCCCGGCAGCCGTCCCGCGGGCCAGTTTCGGTCCCAACCCCAACAGCACGACGCCCCCCGCCACAAGCACGACGACCGGCGAGGGGACAGACGGGATGGAATAGTTCACCACAAACGGGGCGCCGCGCTGCAGGTCGGAGGAGTGAACGGGCTCACGGAGTTTCGCGGCCGACCATGCCCGGCGTCAATCGGGACAGTGCCGGGTCGACCCGATCCAGAACATACTGTGGCGCCAGAC